>JBDRVE010000002.1:76536-90980 GCA_039801725.1 candidate division WOR-3 bacterium
AAATAGTTGATGCTATCTTACAGGCAAGGGATGAGAATCTTTTTAATGCGATAACTGATTGTGGTGGTGGCGGACTTTCTTCGGCGATTGGTGAACTGAGTGAGAAGACTGGTGCCGAAGTTTATTTAGAAAAAGTGCCTTTAAAATATGCGGGATTAAGTTATACGGAAATCTGGATTTCTGAATCACAAGAAAGAATGGTACTGTTTATGCCCGAAGAAAACTTTAAAAGATTTAAAGAGATTTGCGATTTACATAATGTAAAAGCAACAATAATTGGCAGATTAAGAGATGATAAGAAATTAATTTTAAAATATCAAGATAAGATTGTTGGCGAGATAGATTTAGATTTTCTTCATAATGGAATGCCAACTGTAAAAAGAAGGGCAATCTTTAAGAGAAAAGAGATAATAAAAGAGATTGATTGGGAGATAAAAGATTATAACGAACTTTTAATAAATATTTTAAAAAATGAAAATGTTGCTTCTAAGGAGTGGATTATTAGACAATACGATTTAGAAGTCCAAGGAGGAACAGTTTTGAAACCATTATTAGAAGGCAGTCCTTCTGATGGTGTAGTCTTAAAGCCATTAAAAGAGAAAGATATTGGAATAGCAGTTGCCTGCGGAATAAATCCTTCTTATGGTGAGATTTCTCCTTATTGGATGGCAGCTTCGGTTGTTGATGAGGCATTGAGAAATATTACCTGTTGCGGTGGTGATATAAATAAAACCGGAATATTAGATAATTTTTGTTTTGGTAATCCTGAAAGAGAAGAGGTAATGGGTGATATTGTGGAGACCTGTTTTGGTGCCTATTTTGCCGCCAAAGGTTATGGAGTTCCCTTTATTTCCGGCAAAGATTCTTTATATAATGAATTTAAAAGTGGAAAAAAAATAATCGCTATTCCACCAACCTTATTAATTTCTGCGGTCTCAGTTGTTCCTAATATAAACAAAACTCCTACTTCTTATTTTAAGAAACCAAAATCAAAAATTGTTTTAATTGGCGAAACCTATAATGAACTTGGTGGTTCAATATATTTTTCTTTATTCAATAAAAATTTTGGCAAGGTTCCGAAAGTAAATCCGGAAAAAGGAAAAAGAATTATGGAAAAGATTTTTCAGGCAATTAATCAGGGTTTAATAATATCTATTCACGATTTATCCGACGGTGGTTTAGGAACTACATTATCTGAAATGACCTTTACAAATAATTTAGGATGTAAAATTGATTTAGAAAAGGTTTTATTAGGTGAAGATATTAAAAGACCAGATGTAATCTTATTTTCTGAATCTAATACCCGATTTCTTTGCGAGATAGAAGAGAATAGAATTGAAGAATTTTTAAACTTTATGGCTGATATAAAATTAGCAATTATTGGTGAAGTAATAGAAGATGAGCGGTTAATAATTAACTACCAGAATAAAAATCTTATTGATTTAGAAATAAGGATTTTAAAGGAAAGTTGGGAAAAAGGTTTAAGTTCCAAAATTTAGAGAAAATACCTGATTTAACATTAGTCGGCATTGTTAAAAGAAAAAGGGATTTTGAGATTATTAAAAAAGAAAAATGGTATCGGATACCAGTAAAGAACGCACCGAAAGAGATTGCACAAATAAAATATCTTGCCTTTTATTTTCCTAAAATCTTTGGAAAAAGAAAATGGCAGATTTTATATTACGGAAAAGTGAAAAATATTGAGGTTAGGAAGAGGATAGATTTATTACCGAAAGAAAAGGATAACCCAAATGCCTTAGAAGATTATTATAAGATAACTATTAAAAATTTAATAAGATTAAAAAATCCGGTAGTTTCAAAAAAAGGTAGAAGAATTATTTTTATTATTACTACTTTAGAAAAATTATTAAATAGCAAAGAGATAAACGATTTATTTATCACTTCACCAATTGAAGAAAAACTTTATTCTGAATTAAAGAAGAATAACATTCCTTGCGAAAGACAATATTTTGTAAAAGAAGGTAATGATTTTTATTCTTTAGATTTTGCCATCTTTGGTAAGAAGGGAAAGATTGCTATTGAATGCGATGGTGAGAAATACCATTTGACCAAAAAGGCAGTATTTTATGACCGAGAAAGAGATAACAGATTAACTAGTTCTGGTTGGTGGGTTTTAAGATTTTATTCTAAAGATATAAAGAAATCGCCGGAGAGATGTGTAAAATTGATAAAAAAGACAATAAAGAGAATATCTTGACTTTTAAAATAATTATTTTATAATAAATTAATTAAATGGAGGATAAAATGGAAATCAAAGTAGGAAAGGTTACCCATTATTATTCAAAAATTGGTGTAGCAATTGTGGAAATAACTGATGAGAGTTTGAATGTCGGCGATACTATTCACATTAAAGGACATTCAACCGATTTTACTCAAACGGTTGATTCGATGCAGATTGAACATCAGCCAATTAATAAGGCAGAGGTTGGCAATACAATCGGTTTAAAGGTAAAAGATAAATGTCGGGAAGGAGATATTGTTTATAAAGTATTGCCTTAATTAAAAAGGAGGAAAATGGCACGGAGTAAAAGTAAGCAAAAAAGGATGAGACATATAAGATGGTTAAAATATAAAAGAAGAATGGAAAAGAAAAAAGAATTACAAAAATTGGCTTTCCAAAATATTTCCCAAAGTAATGAAGCCGAAATAATCACCGATAATAAAGAAGATAAAAAATAGGTGAAATTCCTTTATCTCGTTAAGGAAAGTAGCGAAGGAATTGTAAAGGAGGTTTTTTCTCATATTTTAGAATTTTACTCTTCTAATAATTATGATTATTCAAAGATTTACCATTTTGGAATTAGTGGTTTACAAAACCTTTTTGCTTCGCTTATTTTTACCAATCTGATTAAAAAAGATTCTTTTATTCCGCCCCATTTTTATACTTTAAAAGAATTTGCTTTAACAATTTTAGAAAAAGAAGGGATATTAAGAGAATATAAAACAATCAATGAGAACTTAAAACCAATTATCATCTTAAATCTTTTGGAGGATAAAGAGAAAGAAAAAGTTACTTTTGGTTATAGTGTTATTCTTTCTCAGTTTATTAGTGAATTAAAGCAATATTACTATAATAAAGAGATAAAAGATTCTCTTTTAAAAAAAATAGAGACCTATCCAAAGGCTTATGAAAATTTAGAATTTGCCTTTAAGATAAAAGAAAGATATGAAGAATATTTAAAGAAGAATAAACTTTTAGATGAAGAAGATTGTCAGTATTTGGCGAATGAGATAATAAAAGAAAAAAAGATAATTTTACCATTTTTGGTAATTAATGGGTTTATTGATTTTACCAATTTAGAAAAGGAATTGATTGCTACTTTGATAAAAAATAGTGAGAAGACTTTTGTAATTTTGCTTGTTTCTGAAAGTAAAACTACTGATTTTTATCTATCCTGCGCCGATTTTACTAAAATTGAATACCAAAAAGAGAGCATAACAGAAGAAGAACTTTTAAAATTGCCAATCCATGCTTATTCAACAATTGAAGAAGAGATAGAGGGAATTTTAAAAAGAATAAAACTGCGTCATTTGCGAAAAGAGAAAAATTTGAGTTCTGTTGTTTTAGTTTCGGCTAATTTAAGAAAATATCATTATATCTTAGAAAGGGTTTTTCGTCGACTTGATTTACCTTACGGAATATTCAAAACGGTAAAACTAAAAGATTTACCGCCTTTTTCTTTTTTAATAGAAGTATTAAAAACAATCGATGAGAATTACCCTCGCTTAAAGACTTCTTTAATTTTTTCTTTACCTTATTTGGAAGCATTTTCTCCGGAAACAAGAAGATATGTAAATTTTCTGTCAAAAATGGCACGGATTATTTATGGAAAAAGTGATTGGCTTTCTTTAAAAAATATTCTTTTGAAATCTAATGATTTAAAAATAAAAGAATTGATAAAAAGAGGAGTGGTAGATAAGGTAATGAAAGATATTGAAAATTTCTTTGAACTGAGCGAAGAACTAACAAAAAATAATTATCTAAATGAATTTATTTCTGATTTTCGGAAATTCCTTAACCAGTTAAAATTTCTCAAAAAAGGAAATTATAATGAAATTGTTTATGAAGGTCTTTTAAAATTTTATGAAATCTTGTCCCATTTGGAAGATTTTGCTATTCCTGTTGATTTTCCAAAATTTATTAAAATTATTGATTATCATTTTAGTTATACCCCGATTAGAATTGAAAAAGAATTTTCCGGAATAAAAGTAATTGACCTTCATGATTTAGTGGTTTGGGATTTTTCATTTATAAAAGATTGTGAGTTTTATCTATTTGGTTTGGTAGAAGAAGACCTTCCTGGTCGCTACCACCCCGAACCTTTGATTCCTGAATATTTAAAAAAAGAATTTAATTTGCCCAATTCTGACCTTCATCTTTTTCGAGAAAGAAGTTATTTATATTCTTTCTTAAAAACTGTGCAAAAAAATTGTTATCTTTCTACCCACAATTACGAAAGCGAAAATCCAATATTACTAACTCCTTTTTTGGAGGGAGAGAAAATAAAACCAGAGGAGATAAAGCCGATTTTAAGCGTTGAAGATTTCCAAATATTAAAAGGAAAAAAAGAAATCCCTTTCTTTGATATTCAGAAAACCGAAATAAGTTTAAAAAATTGGGCTACGAAAGAGAATCCACTTTCAATAACTCAGTTGGTAAAATATCTTAAATGTCCCTTTCAATTCTATTTAGAAGAAGTTATCGGTCTTTCTTCGGAAGAAGAGAGATCGGTAGCAATAGAAAGATGGGAATGGGGGAAGTTTGTTCACTCAGTAATGCAGAAACTTTATCAGACCGAAGTACCCGATATTGAAAAACTACCGGAAGTGATCAAACAAAAAGTTAATGAAACATTAGCAGAAGAAGTGAGTTTTGAACTTTTGCCGATTTGGAAAGATTTTATCACCAGATTATTTGAAAAAATGATTCCACAAATTTTGGATGTTGAAAAAGATTTGCGAAAAAAAGGATTTTTGCCTTGGCCAGCAAAGATGGAATATTCCATTAAAGGTGAGATACTGGACGGAATATATTTAAAAGGAAGAATTGATCGAATTGATAAAAGTAATAGTGGTGTTTTTATTATAGATTACAAAACGGGAACACAAAAACCTTTTTCTTTAAGTCAAATGAAACAGGAAAAAGATTTAATTCAGATTTTTGCCTATGCTTATTTGTGGAACAAAATAAATGATTTAAAATGTGAAAATTTGGGAATTTATTACCTACCCGAAGGGAAATTAAGAACCCCAAAAGAAAAGGAAATAAAAGAGATGGAAGAGTATCTTTTATCAACAGTAAAAGAAAGCATAGAGAGGCTGAGGAAAGGAGATTTTTCGGTTGATAGAGTAGACAAAAGTAAGTGTTATATGTGTAGTTATCAATTTCTTTGTGGAAGAGAGTAAAAATGAAAGCAAAATTAATTTTAGCACCAGCAGGAAGTGGCAAGACTAAAAGATTAGCAGAAAATTATGTGGAACTTTTAAAAAAAGGAGTACCTGTTGAAAAGATTTTGGCAATTACTTTTACTGAAAAGGCAGCCTATGAAATGAAGGAGAGAATCTTTAATTTAGCAAGAGGTGATAAAGAAATTTTTAAAAAATTGAAGGAAAATTTAAATAAAATCAGAATTTCAACCATTGATGCTTTCTGTCTTTCTTTGGTTAAAAGATTTTCTTTCTTTTTAAATCTCTCTTCTTATCTTGAAGTTATTGAGTATCCACGAAATCTTTACGAAAAGGCAATTGCTAATGCTTTTCGTTCGCTAAAAGAAACCGAAGAATTTTATGATCTCCTTCTCAATTTTTTGATAGAATTTAATTTTAAAGGTTACGAAAGATTAAAAAGAGATTTTCTTATTCCCTTTTGGGAAAAAAGATTATTTTCTAAAAGGGCGATAATCGAAGAAAAACAAAAGAAGGGTACGTGCGAAAACGAAAGGGAATTAAAAAGAGCCCTCAGTGAAAAATTGGGAAATATTGCGTTTCAATTTTTTAAAGAAAAAGTAGAAAAATTTTACGAGGAGGAAAAGTTAAAACGAGAAATTTTGGATTTTTCTGACTTAGAACTTTTTGCTTATTTTCTTTTAAATGAACATTCGGAATTTAATAATATTTTAGATGCTTTTGATGAAAGAACTGACCATATTTTAGTTGATGAATTTCAGGATACTAATTATTTACAGTGGGCAATAATTGATAAACTTACCGAAGAATGGCGAGCAGGAAAAGGAAGAAAAAGCGAACTGGGGATAACTCCTTCTCTCTTTCTGGTGGGTGATAAAAAACAATCTATCTATTATTTTCGTGGTGCAAATGTGGAGATTGTGAACTATGCTCAGAAAAAATTAGAAGAGTGGCTCCCGGAAGATTTCCAATTAGAAATTGTTCAGGATAATTATCGAAGTTTAAAAGCAATTATTGACTTTACCAACGTCTTGTTTTCCGAAATTTTTGGCAAAGAGTATACACCTTTTCAGAAAAAAAGGAATAACGAAGCAAGTGGAAGGGTAGAGATTATTCTGATTGAAGCAGAAGGTAGAACTGAGGAGAAAAGAAAATTAGAGGCAGAAATTCTTTGTAAAAGAATAAAATCAATAGTTAATAACTTGGAAATTTATTCTCTTAATAAAGAAGAAAAATATCTCTGTGATTACAAAGATATTACTATTTTGATTAGAAGGAGAACCCATTTAAGAGTTTTAGAAGAAAAACTGAGAGAATATGATATTCCTTTTGTCGTGGTTAAAGGAACTGGTTTTTATGACGAACCAGAGATCCAGTTTCTTTTAAGTTTTCTTCGATTTTTAAGCGAGCCCACTTCTTCTTATAATCTTTATCTTTTATTGAAAAGTCCCTTATTTAACTTTACTGATGAAGAGATTATAAAAATTAACCAAAGAGAGGGGTTAAATCTTTATGAGAAATTGCTGAATTATTCGGCTGATTGTGATGTTAAAAGAAAAAAAGATATTGAATATTTAAAAAAACTTTTAGAAGAATATCAAAAAGAAAGGTTATCAGTTTTTGTGGAGCAGGTACTAAAGGAAAGGGAAGTTTATCGATACCTTACTGATCCTCAAAGAAAAGCCAATGTTAAAAAGTTTCTAAACCTTTTAGAAAAGTTAGAAAATGAAAATCAAACTCTTTTAGAGATTACTCAATTCTTCCGATTTGTTAAAGAGGATGAGCCAAAAGCAAATATTAATACCGAAGAAATGAACGTAGTAAAAATAATGACCATCCACGAAGCCAAAGGTCTTCAGTTTCCGGTGGTTTTTGTTCCGTTTTTAGACGAAGAAGTTGCTTCTCGATTTAATCAACATTTTCTATTTATTGAAGAAAACGAGAAAAAAGTAAGGTATATTGGCGAAGGTATAACAGAAATGCGAAAAGAAAATGAAGAATTTTCTAAACATAAAGAAAAAGAAATAGCCGAAGAAAAAAGAATTTTTTATGTGGCAGTTACTCGTGCTCAGGATGCCCTTTATTTGTCTGGTGTTTTAGGGAGTAATATCGCAGAATCAAAATTGTTGTGGTTAATAGATAAATTACAAATAAAAAAGATTAACAACCATTATAAGGCAGAAAAGAAGATTGAGGGGGTAAGAATTTTAACAAAAGAGATGGTAGAAGAGGAATATAAAAAAATAAAAGAAAAAGAGAAAATAAGAAAAGAGGAAGAAACTCCGGAAATAATGGTTGAAAAATTAACGAGATTCAAAAAAGGAGTGGAATATATAGAAGTTACTAAAATATTGCCTGAAGAAAGAAAGCGTCATTCTTGGGAATGGGTAATTTTTGGTGAAGTTTTCCATATTCTTTTAGATGAAATAAGCAAAGGTTATTTGAACTTGGATGAAAAGGAAATTGAAAAGCGAGGAAAAGAACTTTTGAAAAAAAAGGGTATTAGCAATGTTGAATTAGAAAAATGGGCAAAAATAATTTTAGAACATTTCCAAAAATTAAAAGAAAAGGGTTTATTAAAAATTATTGAAAAAAAGGAGAATAGTTATTCAGAATTTCCCTTTATTCTCAAAAAAGGAAATAAATTCTATTTTGGACGTATTGATAAAATAATTATTGAAGATGATAAAATTTACTTATATGATTATAAAACTTTTCCTGTTAAAGAAACTCAGGTTGAAAAAATCGCAAAAGGTTATCTTTCTCAATTAGCAATTTATGAACTTGCCTTAAAAAATATCTTTAATAAAAAAGTTGAAAAATATATTATTTTTACTTCTCTTGGTAAATTAGTCTTTGTCGCATAAAGGACATTGCCAATCAGGTTCTTTAGGAACAGGATGAGGTTGTCCATTACGATTTAATCGGTGCCATAATTCACATTCTAAAAGAAAGGCTTCATAGGCTGTTTCGGTAGTTTTTGCCCAGAAATAGGCATAGGCAGCATCAATTCCTCTTATGGTTTCTGTTAATTTTTTTAAAGTTCCGTAAAGATCTTCATCGGCGCGACCAATTTTTACCGGCACTTCACCATCATTGGATAGCAAAAAAACCCCTGGTTTCTTTTCATCTTCAATAAAATAATAATCAATCCATTCTAAACGACGGAATTTGATTCCCTCCATTTCTAACATCATCCCTCCTTTTTAACACACACCTCTATATAAATTATAATAAAAACTTTTTAAATGTCAAGGGTTTATTTTTTTGACTTTTAATACTTAAGTTTTATAATTTTATATGTTTTTTATTTTTTTAATCCTTTCCTATTCAAAATTGGTTATTACCGAGGTAATGTCAAATCCTAAAGGTAAAACCGGAAGATATTATCCCGAAGATAGAAATGAATTTGTGGAAGTTTATAATACTTCCGATGATACTGTTGATATAAGTACTTATAAAATTACTGATTTAGATGCTACCGATTCTATTGTTCCTTGGAAAGATTCTTCAATTTTAATAAAATATCCGACATTTAAAATAAATACCACGAAAATTCCTCCCCAATCTTATTGTCTTATTCTCGATCCAGAATATACTTTTTCTGAACCTCAGGGTGGTGAAGTTCAACCTTATATTTTTCCTGAAAGTTTAATAGTGGTTACTGTTGGAAACACAACTATTGGTAACGAACTCCAACAAAATGACCCATTAATCTTATTTTCTTTTGATGATACCTCTACCTTTGGTACCCCTTTTGAAGAAGATAGTTTTCCAACAGATATTAAGGATGGCTATTCTTATGAAAGAGTATCTTTTTATAGTGAAGATAAAAAAGAGAATTGGTTTCCTTCCCTTGGGGAGTATGGAACACCAGGAAGGGATAATAGTATATTTTTCTTTTCTGATCCAGCAATATTAAAATTTACTTGCGAAGAATTTAATAAAGAAAAAAATTTTGGTGTATTTAAAGTTCAATTAGTAAATAATGGTGTTTTTAATAGCGAAAGTATTTTGATTCAAATTTTTAATAATAATAAATATAAAAAAGAGATTTTATTAAATATTTTGGCACCAAAAAAAGAAACCTTAATTTCTTTTCTTTTGGATTCCTTTGATTTAGGTTATAATAAAGTTGAAGTAAAACTAAGGGCTAAAAAGGATTATGATACCACCAATAATTACCAATATTTAGAGTTATCTCTCTTTAGAAAAAATGAGAATTTTATAATTTATCCAGAAGTTTTTTGTTTAAATTTTGATAAGATAATTAAATTTGAATTTTCTTTGCCGGAAAAAGGAAATTTAGATTTGGAAATCTTTGATTTAAAAGGGAAATTAATTAAAAAATTTAATTTAAAGGTAGATAAAAAATATTCTCTTATTTGGGAGCCGGCAAAAGAAAATTTAAAAAACGGAATTTATATAGCAGTTATACGTTATAAATATGCGGGCAAAATAATTGAAGAAAAAAAGAGTTTCATAATTACTTATGGCAGAGATTAAATTTTTTTGTGATTTTATGCTTGGTAAATTGGCAAAATATTTGAGGATGCTTGGTTTTGATACCAAATACGAAAAGGAAGCAAATAAATTAAAGATGGAATTTATTGCCAAAACAGAAAATAGAATAATTATCACCCGTGATAGTTATTATAAAGAAAAAGAAAATTGTTTCTTTTTATATACTGATAATCCGAAAGAGCAGTTAATAATTATTCTTGATAAATTTAATTTGTATGAGAAAATAAAATTGGCAACCCGCTGTCTAATTTGTAACGAACTAGTAAAAAGAATAGAGAAAGAAGAAGTAAAAGGCAAAGTTCCTTACTATGTTTATCAAACACAAAAGGATTTCAGTTATTGCCCAATTTGCCAAAGAATTTATTGGCCTGGTACTCATTATAAAAAAATGAGAGAATTTTTAGAAAAAATCAAGAATGCCGGGGGCCGGAGTCGAACCGGCACGGACTCTTAAAAGTCCAGCGGATTTTAAGTCCGCTGCGTCTTCCAATTCCGCCACCCCGGCATTTGAATAAATGATAATAAATTTAAAAGAAAAATCAAGAAGATGAAAATAGGTATTCCACGAGGTTTATACTACTATTATTATAAAGATTTTTTAATTGAGTTTTTTAAAAATCTGAAATGGGAAATCGTTTTGTCACCAGAAACAAATCAGAAAATAATTGAAGAAGGTTCTAAACTTGCTCCTTCCGAAATCTGTCTACCAGTAAAAGTTTTTTTTGGACATATAAAATATTTGCTGGATAAATGTGATTATCTTTTTTTAATAAGATTTGTAAAAAAATATGTGAATAAATTTCCTTTGTTTGGCTGTCCCAAATTTATTGGTTTGCCTGATTTGATTAAAGCAAATTTTGATAATCTTCGTTTATTAGAATTAGTGATTGACGAAGATAAAAGAAATGAAGAGAAAAATTATCTTTCGCTTTTTTCTAAATTTGGTTTATCTAAAAAGGAAATTTTAAAGGCTTATCAAAAGGCAAAAGAAAAAATTAAAAAGAAAGAGTTGGAAAAAGGCGAAATTTTAGTAATCGGTCATCCTTATATTTTATTTGATAATAGACTCAGTTTGGATTTGTTAAATACTTTAAATAACATCGGAATCAAATACCTTACCAGTTTTCAATTCTACCAGAAAGATTTTGATTTTGATAAAGAAAGGGAATATTCTTGGTATTTTCATCGCCATTTATTATTTTCCGCTCATTGGGCAAAAGAGAATAATATCTTAGGAATTATTATTATTAATAATTTTCCTTGCGGAACTTCCGCAGTAATTGATGAGCGGATAAAAAATATTTGTAAGGATATTAATATCCTTCAATTAATTATTGATGAACATACCCAAAAGGAAAGTTTTTTAACCCGTTTAGAATCCTTTTTGGATATGATCAAAATAAAAAAGAAATGAAAGCAACTTTTCCTTATATGGGTAATATTTATATTCCTTTGTCAACATTATTAAAAGAATTAGATATTGAACCGGTTATTCCGCCACCGCCTGATAAAGAGACTTTAGTTTTAGGAACAAGATATTCACCAGAGTTAATGTGTATTCCTTTCAAATTAACCTTGGGTAATTTAATTAAAGCATTAGAAATGGGTGCTGATACGATTATTCATTGTAGCGGTTTCTGGTCTTGTCGTTATGGCTATTATCCCTATCTTCATAGTGAAATTTTAAGACAACTTGGTTATAAATTTAATCACATTATTTTAAAAAGAGAAGATTGGAAAAATATTTATTTTATTTTAAAAAATCTCTATAAAAAAAATTATAAGGTTATCACGAAATTTATGAAAGCAATAATAAAAACTTATTATAAATCAAAAATTATGGAAGAATTGGAAAGAAAGGCAATGGAAATAAGACCAAAGGAAAAGAAGAAAGGGATCGCAACCAAGGTTTTAAATAAATATTTAAAAAAACTCTATGAAGAAAATAATATTTTTAAAATGGAAGAAATTAGAAAAAAGGGAAGAGAAGAGTTAATAAATTTAATTGACAAGAAAAAAGTTAATTCTTTTGTTCCTAAAATAAAGATTGTTGGTGAAGCCTTTTGTGTTGTTGAACCTTATGTTAATTTTCGAATCATTGAGAAACTTGGTGAGTTAGGATTTTATGCCGATCCCTTTTTAACTGCCCATTCTTGGCTTGGGTTCCATTCAATAAGATTGGGAAATAACATTTATAAAAAAATTAGAAATTTGGCAAAAAAATATTGGCAATATAATGTTGGTGGCGAAGATACCAATACAATTGGTCATAGTTTATTGGCAATAAAAGATGGTTATTCGGGCATTATCCATCTCCATCCTTTTGGTTGTATGCCACAGACAATGGCTGATGGAATTTTGGAAAAGATAAGTAAAGAATATAATATTCCAATTTTAGATATTTCGTTAGATGAACATACTTCGGAAAATTTGATTGATAATCGATTATCGGCTTTTTGTGAGATGATAAAAAGAAGATTTTTTTAATAGGCTAAGACATCATTACCGGCTCCTAAGATGCGAATACTCAAGAGCATAATAATCTAAAATAATAATTAACCCCAATGATTTAAGTTTTTCTAAAGGGGTTAGATTGTTATTAATATAATTGCCTTTTTGTGCCTTTTAACTATGTCTTAACACATTTACTTAATTCCCTTGACATTTCAAAATTTTTGACTATATTTGTATTAGTTATGTTTATAGAATGTTATAAATTCTTAATAGAAATATATTAAAAAATGGGAAAAAATTTGCACAGAAGAAGAAAAAACCTAATGGAGGGGGTAATAGGGGGTAGGTCTATCATACGGGAATATTTTTAACTCTATTAGTGTTAATAATAATATTTTTATTAATGGTAATAACAATAATTTTATTAGTGCGAATAACAATACTTTTATTAACGGCTTTAACCATAAGTTTATGTTTAAGAACTTCGTAGGACTTAAATAATTTGAGGATGTTAGTCTATATAGATAGAACTCCTTGATAGAAAGAAAAGCAAGGTCAAATATAGTAAAACGAAGCTGTAAGTAAGAGCACAATAGTCAGTCAGAAGAATGATAACATATTATTTTATTGATTTTTATTTTATAAATTTGTATAATTTAAGTTAATTTAAAGTGGAGGTAGAAGATGAAGAAAATATTTATTTTTTCAATAATTTTATTTTCTTTTATATTAGCCAATAATCCCTTCTTTGCTCCGATGAATAATTCTCTAATCGGTGATGACCGGATTCCGGAAGCAATTAATATGATAGCACCTTCTTCACCGGTTTCATTAGATCTAACTGAGGAAATAACTTGGCGAATAATTGATTCCTCACCACCACCTGGTCGTTATTGGTGTCCAGCAACTGGTGTCGTTAGGGATACTATTTACTTTTTAGGTGGTAGGGCTAATGGTGGTTATGCCAATTCCGTTCGTTCAATTTATGCCTATGTTCCCAGTTCTAATACTTGGATTACTACTGGTTTGCCGACATTATTAAGAACAAGAAGAGCAGGTGCTGGTGGAGTGATTGGTAATAAAATATATGTAGCCGGCGGTAGGGATTCAACCCATACAACATTAAATACTTGTGAAGAGTTTGATGTTGACACAAAAACAGTTACCCAAAAGGCAAATATGCCAAGTGGGAGATGGGCTTGTTGTGGTGCTGTGGCGAATAATAAACTTTATGTTATCGGTGATGAGAATAGAACAGGAACTACTTATGAATACGACCCGGTTCAAAATACTTGGACAACAAAAGCAAGTTTACCGGTTGGTAGGGGATGGGCAGCAGCTGCTGGTGCTGGTGGTAAAGTGTATGTTTTTGGTGGTTCAGATGCTTCGAATAATACTTTAAGTGACTGTTGGGAATTTGATCCAGTTCAAAACACTTGGACACAAAAGGCAAATATGCCCGGACCAAGAATTTATCATTCAGCAGTTTCTTATTATGATACTGTTATTTTTGTTATTGGTGGCTCAGTTACTGGTGGTTCCAATGCTGATAATATTGTCTATAAATATCATATTCCCACCAATACTTGGACAACTGAGACACCAATGAATATTCCGAGAGGTTGGCTAATGACAAATGTTTGTAATGGTAAAATTTATGCTACCTATGGTTCAAATACGACTACACCTACTTATCTAAAGGCAAATGAAGAAGGAAGTTTTTTGCCTCCGGCACCAAGAGATGTTGGTATTTCGGCAATCAGAAATCCTTCAAGAATTGTTGACCCAAATACAAATATAACACCAATTGCTGTAGTGAAAAATTTTGGTACTACTCCACAATCTAATATTCCTATTTATTGTTGGATTGATTCAAGTAATGTGAGGATTTATAATCAGAATATAAACTTTCCTGGTCCATTAAATCCTGGTGAAACTGCTCGAGTTTCTTTTCCTAATTGGCTCACTGGTCCAGCAGGTAATAATTATCAAATTACTATTTTTACCGCATTAGAAAACGATAGTAACCAAACAAACGA
>JBDRVE010000003.1 GCA_039801725.1 candidate division WOR-3 bacterium
CTGGTCCATTAAATCCTGGTGAAACTGCTCGAGTTTCTTTTCCTAATTGGCTCACTGGTCCAGCAGGTAATAATTATCAAATTACTATTTTTACCGCATTAGAAAACGATAGTAACCAAACAAACGATACTGCTAAACAAACTACCACTACTTTCTTAATAAGAGATACTTTAATTGCTCCTTTTGCGCAAGCGACACCAAACATTGATGGTAATATTCAAGAATCTGAATGGTATGATGCCTTAAAATGGGATATTTCTGATGTTTTAAATATGCAGGGTAGCGGTGCTCGTCCTGCTGGCAGTGTCTTTCTTTATGTGAAGCACGATTCTAACAATGTTTATTGGGCAATTGACTTTGTAGCAAAAAATACAAGGGATAACTATGACCAATTTGGCTGTTATTTAGATGAAAATTATAGCCGAACTTGGGCAACTGATTCTTCCGAAGGTAATCATTGGTTTGTCTGGCTAAATCAGGATACCGTTATCTATCGTGCCTTAATTGGACCAGGAAACATTCCCAGTGCTTATTGGACAAGATGGGCAAGTGGTAATGGTATTTCTCGAGCAAGCACTGCTTCTGGTCATCTCCAATTTGAGGCGGTAGTTGCTAAAGGAACACAAAAATGGAATTACACTATTAATCCGACTAACGATACAGTTGGTTTTTATGTTTATGTTGCCGCCGGACCAACCGGAAATGATATGTGGGGAACTTGGCCAACAACAATGCCTGGTAGTAATTGGAATAATGCTGCTACTTACGGAACTTTAATCTTTAGCCATTTACCTTCTGGTGTAAATGAAGAAAAAGAGATTATTTTAAAAGAAATCAAGAGAAATAATATATTAAGAATTCCACTTTTTATAAAGAATGCTAAAAGTCTATCTTTATATGATGCGACCGGAAAATTGGTAGTAAATCTAAATAATACTGAAAAAAATCTTTATTGGAACGGAAAAGATAAAAACGGCAAATTCGTTCCTAATGGTATCTATTTCTTAAAGATAAAAACAGAAGAAAGCGAAATTACTACGAAAGCAGTAATTCTCAGATAATAAAATTACAAATATAAGGAGAAGGCGGAAGTCTTATCTTCCGCCTTCTATTTTTATAAAAGAAAGTTATTCTCCCTTTAGGAAGATATATAGTATATGGTTATAGGGATATCCCTATCTACATTTAAGTCTTTGATTTTTAAGGGTTTATACATATATACCCCCTCTCCCTATCGTTAGTTTATCTCCTTGATTTTTATTTTTAATATTATATAATTAAGAATATGAAAAATCATAAATGGAGGTTATTATGAAAAAATATTTATTAATCTCTTTTTTATTTTTATCATTAATTTTTGCAAGCGAAAGAGAACTTTCTTATCTTGAAAATTTTGCAATCCCTTGTCCTATCCCCAAACCAGAAATTGTTCCTTTGCCACCTGCTAGTCAAGACAGTCCTGATTATGATACTTTAATTTATGATGAGAATATTCGGGCAAACGCTTGGGCTTGGAATACACGTGGTAATGGTTGGGGAATGAAGTTTATATCTCCGGCTCCTAATATTCGTTTGTATGGTGCTTTAGTAATGCTTTGGGATACTACTTGGCCTGTTCCCGGTGGTAGAAGGTTTTTGGTTAGGGTTTTAAAAGATGATGGTCCAAATGGTGCACCAGGAACACTTATTTATGAATCGGATACTATTTTGGGAACACGCGGTGCCTGGAATTTTGTTTTAATTGATACACCAATCGTAAATAGTAATTTCTATATCTTTTATATTCAACCAGATTCTTATCCACTTTGTCCAGGTTTATGTATTGATGGCAACAGTAATGCGCCCGATAATGTCTTATGGCAATATTTAGCAGGAAGTTATTCCATTGACAAAAGAAGAGGAGAATGGATGATAAGGGCAATAATTGACTGGACGCCACAAAATAATAACTTAATGACAACAGTTTTTGGTAATATGCCCTTTGATACTGTTCCAAGAATTAATTTTACTTTAAGAGCAACAGTAAGAAATATTGGAACCCAAACAATTCCGAGTGGTGTGCCGGTGAAATTGAGGATTGTTGGTCCCCAAGGTTATGTTTACGAAGATATTGATCAGGCAACAACAACTAATTTAGCAAGAAGGCAATCTCAGACAATTACTTTCACTCCTGCTTGGCGGATTCCTGATACCAGTGGAACTTATCAAATAATTGTTTGGCACGAATTTGGCGATGATGAATGGCGTTTTAATGATACAATCAAAAGAAGTTTAGGTGTTGCCTCTTGGATTACTTATGCCAATTGGAATAATCCTTCTTATCTCACTTGGGCAGGTCCCCAAAGGGCAACAAGATTTAATCCAGCAGATTTTCGATTAACTTACCCATTTGAGATTACTCGAATAAAACATCAATTCTATTGGCATCAACAATATCCTTGGCCGGATAGCATTTTCCAATTCAGAATTTATGCTGACGATGGTCAAACTCTCTTATATGAATCTGATACTATTCGTGCTGTCTCTTATCCATTATCTATTGAACATGCTGTGGAACCACCGGTTCAGATAAATTCGGGAACATTCTATGTAGCAGTTATGCCGAGAAGTTATTCCGGTCATCCTTCAACATTAGCAGATAACCAACCTTTAGGAAAATCCTTTTACGGTAGTCCGGGTAGTTGGGTATCTTGGACATATGGTGAATTTTTTACCGCAGTTTCAGTAAGACAACTTGCTATGGTGGAAGAAGTGGATAACTCTTCTGTAGAATTTGATATAACAGAAATTACCAATCCAAAGAAAGAAATAAGAATTAAATGGCAGGTTCCAAAAGGTATGTGGGTGAGAATTAGTCTAAATGATGTGACGGGCAGAGTGGTAAAATATTTCTATAAGAATGCGGAAAACACTTCCCAAAAAGGCATTATAACTTTGGATAATAAGACTCTATCAAAAGGTGTCTATCTTCTCCATTTTGAAACTCCTGCCTACAAGAAGACAAAGAAAGTAGTTCTTTTTTAATTAGAAAGAAATAAATCTCAAAAGGATAGGGGAGGTAGGAAATACCTCCCCTTATTTATTTTCAAAATCCCCGATATAAGCCAATTTTTTTAGCATAATTTATAACTTCTTCATACTCTTCTTTTTTTATTCTTCTATTTAATTCTAAGTAGCGATTTGCTAAATAACAAGGTCGATATTGAAGCATTATATTTACATAAGAATCTTTAGAAATCTCTCTGGCAATAAAATCTAAAATTTCAAAAGAACCGGCAATTCTATTGGGTAAAACCAAATGTCTTATTAATAAACCGGAATAGGCAATGCCATTAACAACTTTTAAATCACCAACTTGACGATACATTTCCTTTACCGCTCTTTTATTAATTTCTGAATAATTTTTAACTTTAGAATATTTTAAAGCATAATCGCTATTATCATATTTCATATCCGGCATATATATATCAATCACACCTTCTAAAATTTTTAGAACTTCTACCTTGTCATAACCACCAGAATTATATACAATCGGCAATTTAAGTCCCTTCTCTTTGGCAATTATTAGGGCTTCTAAAATCTGAAAGATTACATGGGTTGGGCTTACTAAATTAATATTATGACAACCCATTCTTTGTAATCTCAACATCATTTCCGCCAGTTCTTCAGGTTTTACTTCTTTTCCTTCAACATATTGACTAATTTCATAATTTTGACAATAAACACAATGGAGATTGCAGCCGGAAAAAAAGATTGTTCCCGAACCGTTTTCTCCTACCAATTCTTCTTCCTCACCAAAATGGGGTCCAAAACTACTAACTATTGCGTAGCGGCCAATTTGGCAATCTCCTTTTTCGTTATTTAATCTTAAAGCATTACATTCTTTCGGACAAATTTTACAGGGAGAAAAAAATTTTTCTAATTCCTTTAATTTTTCTTCTAAATTAACTTTCAGAAATTTTGGTTGGTACATTTTTTTAAAAAATTGATAAGAACATTTATGTTATCAGTAATTTTCACGGTTTTTGGTAATGAGTTGAGAAAATATTTGCCATAAGATTTTTCGATTATTCTTTTATCTAAAATAACAATAACACCGCGATCTTCCTTACTTCTAATTAGTCTTCCAAATCCTTGACGAAATTTTAAAACGGCATTAGGTAATTGATAATGCCAGAAGGGATCTAAGTTGTTTTTTATTAATCTTTCTTTAATTCCTTCAATTCTCGGATCATCAGGGACATCAAAAGGTAGACGGGTAATTATTAAACAGGAAAGAGATTCGCCAGGAACATCGATTCCTTGCCAAAAGGAACCGGTGGCAAAAAGTGAAACGTTGATATTTTTTTGGAATTCGGATAAAAGAGAAGTAGTTGAAGAGTCTTCATCTTGGGCTAAAATAGGATATTTTGTTGTATCACATAGTTCATAAACTTTTTTTAATGCTTTAAAACTTGTAAATAAAACCAAAGTTCTGCCTTTGGCATGATGAATTATATCGTTAATTATTTTTGCTGATTTTTCGTAAAAAGCGTTTTCTTCTGTTGGTAGGGGTATGTTTTTTTCAATATATACTAAAGTCTGTTGAGAGTAATCAAAGGGAGAAGGAAAATAATTTTTTTCATATCTTTCGATTCCTAATCGGGAAGCAAAAAAAGAAAAATCTTCTTTTACTCTTAAGGTAGCAGAAGTAAAAATTATTGGTATATTTTTATAAAAAAGATTTTCTTTCATTATCTCTTGAATTTCTATCAAAGCAGCATTTAAAGATAAAGAATTTTCCTCTTCAGCAATCCAAAAAACAAAATTATCCTTTCCTTGATAAAAATCATTGATATTTTTTTTCTTTTTCTCAACTTCTTTTATCCAACCAATAAATTCAATAATTATTTCTTTATCATTAATCTTTTGGCTCTCTTCGATTATTTTTTCTTTCAGATTTTCTAATTGGCTGAGAAAAGTGGGTAAGATAGTCAAATTTTCTTTTATTCTCTTTTTCTTTTCATTGCCAAGAAAAATTCTTATTTTTTGAAAATATTCATTTAAATTATTGAGAAGATTAAAGATTTCTTTTTGGTATTCCCTTAACTTTTTGGGACTTAATTTTAAAATTTTTAATAAACCAGTTTTTGTTTTGGGATTATATAATCGAAAAAGGAGATTTTTGAAGTTATTCTCACTAATAGAAAAGCCAAGACTATTAGCACAAATATCTTCTAAAGAATGGGCTTCATCAAAAATTATTGCCTGATATTCAGGCAAAATTGGATGTTCTAAATTTAAATTAGCAAAAAATAAGGCATGGTTAATAATCAGAATATCGCTCTTTTTCCATTCTAATTTGGCTTGTTGATAAAAGCATTCGTGATAGTAATTACATTCTTCTTGAAGACAACTTTCCCAAGCACAATTGATTTTTTCCTTTAAAGAAGAAGGCAAAGATTCAGAAAAATTTACTATTATATTATTATTGGTATTCAATTGTTGATAAATTTTGTTTAGTTTCTCTTCCTCGTCCGAAAATTCAAAAAGTCGATAATTTAAAGTCTGTTTTATTCTTCTTTTACATAAATAGTTTTCTTTTCCGTAAGCAACGGCATAGGAAAAATCAGAGTTTAATACTTCCTTAAATATCTCTTTAACTAATAAAATGTCGGATGTTAAAATTTGATTTTGTAAAACTTTTGTATAAGTAGAAATCAGTACTCTTTTATTATGTTTTTTTGAATAAAGGACAGCTGGTAAAAGATACCCCAAAGTTTTACCGACTCCGGTTTCGGCTTCAATAACTAATATTTCGTTTTTTTCTAAAGCATTATATATTGCCCAACTATAATCAATCTGTTCTTTTCTTTCTTCATAAGATTTATCTAAACGAGAAAAAACTTTCGGAATTTTTTCGAATATTTCACTTAATTTCATTTAAATTTTATTCTGTGCGGATATTCTTCTTGATTTCTTCTTTGGGAAAAAGTTGATATTTTTTTATAAACTCTTCTTCAAAATCAAAAAAATGAGCGAACTCTTCTTTTTTGTCATCCTCTCTTTTTGTTAAAATTTTAGCCTCACAAAGGTTAAAAACAATTTCTCCCACATCTTCGGTAGATTTTATTCCCCATTGTTCTAAGACAATCTTTGCCAAGATACCAAACTCCTTTTGCGCTAACTCCTTAAAACCTAAAAGTAATTCTTTAGCAGAAATATGGTCAGCCTTTTTTAATTTTCTTTTGGTATATTCTAAAGCATCCAGAACAAAAATATAGGCTTCTCTTTTATATTTAAAATTTCTTTTAACAATTTCATCAATTTTATCATTCATACTTTGGCTAAAGCCTGCTCCAAATCTTCAATGATATCTTCGGAATCTTCGATTCCTACCGACATTCGAACAAGCCCCTCACTGATACCAGATTTTTCTAAATCTTCTTTAGAATAAGTGAAATGAGTCATAGAAGCAGGATGTTCGATTAAAGTGGCAGTATCTCCTAAACTTACCGCGCAGACGCATAATTTGATATTATTCATTAGTTTTCTTCCTGCCTCTCGCCCGCCTTTCAATTCAAAGGCAATCATACTGGAAAAACCGCTCATTTGCTTTTTAGCAATCTCGTATTGAGGATGAGAAGGGAGTCCAGGATAAGAAACCCGTTTTATTTTTGGATGATTTTCTAAAAATTGAGCAACTTTTAATCCGTTTTCGTTATGTCTACTCATTCTTAATGCTAAAGTTTTTAATCCACGAAGTAATAACCAAGCGTTAAAAGGGCTTAAAACGCCACCAAAATTTCTAATTAAATTTTCCTTTAGATTTTCGATTATTTCTTTATTACTAATTACTACTCCCCCCAAGGTATCCCCATGACCAGAAATGTACTTCGTGGCTGAATGGAGAGAGATATCGGCATTTAATTTCAAAGGTTTTTGATTAAAGGTGGTTGCAAAGGTATTATCCACAATAACTTTAGCATCATATCGATGGGCAATTTCAGCAACTTCTTTGATATCAATAATTTCAATCGTGGGATTAGTAGGGGTTTCAATAAATACGATTTTAGTGTTTTTATTTATTTCTTTCTTTAATTCTTCAATAAAATTTTTAGCCAAAAGCCATTTCACTTTAATTCCTAAATTAGGAAGAATAGTTGTGAAAAGAGAGTAAGTACAACCATAAATTGGATAAGAAGCTAAAATTTCATCTCCGGCTTTAGCTAAAGCAAAAATCACTGCCGTAATTGCCGCCATTCCTGAAGCAAAAGCACAAGCATCTTCGCCTTCTTCTAAAAATGCCATTTTCTCTTCAAAAGCACGAACGGTAGGATTTCCTAAGCGAGTATAAAAATAGCCGTCTTTTTCTTTAGCAATAATACTGGCTCCTTCTTCTGCCGAAGAGAAGGTAAAAATTGCTGTTTGATAAATTGGTACCGATAGAGAACGAGTAAATTTTTCACCTAAGATTTCTTTTCCGTGAACATATTTCGTGAATTCCCGCATAAACTCTCCTTTTTTTAAATATTAATAAATTCCTTTTAAAAAATCAATAAATTTTGTATAATATAATTATGAAAAATAAAGAAGAAATAAGAAGAGAAATTTGGGAGTATATGGAAAAAAACAATTTAGTTACTTTTCCACGACCTTGTTACGGAAGAATTCCTAATTTCGTGGGCTCTGAGCAGGCGGCTAGAAAATTATACCAGATTGAAGAGTTTTTAAGAGCAAAAGGGGTATTTTCTGCGCCTGATAATGTTTTAAAAGAAGCACGAAGAATAACATTAAAAGAAGGTAAAAGTTTAATCGTTGCTTTACCTCATATCAAGGGTTATGTAGAAATAAAGGGAAAAGAATTAGCCGACAAGGCAATAACTATTAAGAACTTTGAAAAATATGGTAAGGAGCCAAAAACTTTTATTGAAGTTTTTATTCAAGGAAGTGTGGCAGTAGATTTGAAAGGGAACCGTTTAGGAAAAGGAAAAGGTTATGGAGATAAAGAATATTATGATTTAAAAAATAGGGGATTGTTGCGAGAGCCTTTAGTAATCACTATTGTTCATGATTGCCAAATATTAGAGGATTTTTCTTATCTTGTTGAGCCGCACGATATTAAAGTAGATGTGATACTAACTCCCACCAGAATTATTAAGATTAATCAATAATTTATTTATTTCTGCTTTTAGACTTTTTTGCAATTCTTCTCGGTTTTGAAAAGTTATTTCATAAATTTTTACTGGAAATAAAGATTTTAATTTTTCAATAAATATAATTTTAGAAATAGGAATAGTGGCAATAATAATTTTATCCAATTGAAAAACTTCCATTACTTTTTCTTTAAATTTTTGAGAAAAAAGTTCCATTTTACCGATTTCATCTATTAAAATAATTTTCTTTTCTTTTGCTAAGTTTAATTCCGGAATTATTAATTTTTCAAAATTGGGAATATCAACATAGTATTTAGAAATTTTATAAGGTGTGGAGAATTTAATATGGGCCAAGATTCCTTCGCCAGTATGAAAAGTTACAATTTTAAAGCCAATTCTTTCATTTTTTTCTCTTATTTCTTCGGTATAAAAGCCACAAATATTCTTTAAATCCAAAGAAGAAGCAATATTTTTAATGAGGGTTGTTTTTCCAATACCCGGTCTTCCAGTAATAAAAAATATTGATTTGTTTAAAAATTTCATTATTATATTAATAAACTTTAAGGGCGGTTAGCTCAGATGGTTAGAGCGTCGGTCTCACATACCGAAGGTCAGAGGTTCAAATCCTCTACCGCCCATTGGAAACGATTTCTTCCGGAGGATTGATCTTGAGAATTTCGATTTCGGTTAACGAAGGACGAAAACCTTTCTTTCGACGATAATTTTCTCTTCGTCTAAATTTAAAAACAATAATTTTTTCTCCTTTAAAATGGGACAATACTTTAGCCTCTATGAAAGCACCTTTTACTTTTGGAGTTCCTATCCAAACTTTATCGTTTGCCTTTAAAAATAACACATCATCAAGCTTGATAACTTCTCCCACTTCGGCTTTGATTCGTGGAACGATTAATTTTTCGCCTTCTTTGATAAAATATTCAAATCCTTTTATTTCGGCAATTGCAAACATTTTTATCTTTTTTGTTGTTCTACCGGT
This sequence comes from candidate division WOR-3 bacterium, assembly GCA_039801725.1. Classification (NCBI taxonomy): domain Bacteria; kingdom Pseudomonadati; phylum Caldifarciminota; species Caldifarciminota bacterium. The sequence continues at coordinate 9,130 of JBDRVE010000003.1, forward strand.
GTTACTTTTTGTTGAATTTTTTGAATTTTTGGTTGAGAAGTTAAAACCAGACCTATCGAGGTAAGTAAAAGTAACGTCGCGATGGCTGAAGTTAATTTAGTCATAAAAGGAGAAATTCCACCTCCACCAAAAATTGATTCACCGCCGCCAAAGATTAATGACATTCCACCCTTTTGAGGTTGTTGTAAAAGAACCACAAATATCAAAAGCAGACATACTAAAATATGCAATATTAACAAAAAAGAAAACATATTTTTATTTTAACAAAAAATTTTTATAAATCAAGATTAACAATTTGAACAAATTCTTCTAATTTTATACTGGCACCACCAATGAGTACACCATCGATTTCTTCTTCTTTTAATAATTCGTAGATATTATTTTTATTTACACTTCCTCCGTAGATAATTCTTAGATTTTCGCTGATTTCTTTACCATAATCTTTAGAAATTATCTCACGAATAAAACTATGAACTTCACGAGCTTGTACTGGCGTAGCATTAATACCGCTACCAATCGCCCAAATTGGCTCGTAGGCAATTACTATTTCATTAAGTTTTTCGACATCTTTTAACCCCTTTTTTAATTGTTTTTCAATAACTTCAAAAGTTTTGCCTGTTTTTCTTTCTTCTAAATCTTCCCCAACACAAAAGACTGGCTTTAAATTTACATCTAAAGCCTTTTTAATTTTTTTATTTATCATCTCGTCATTTTCAAAAAAATATCTTCTTCTTTCCGAATGGCCGATTATTACGTATTCACAATCTAAAGCAATTAAAAATAAAGGTGAAATTTCGCCAGTAAATGCCCCTTTATCTTCCCAATGAGTATTTTGAGCTCCTAATTTAATTCCAGTATTTTTAATAATTTCCGATACGGTAAAAAGGGTAGTGAAAGGAGGAAAGAGAACGATCTCTTTTTTTTCGATATTTTTAATAGATTTTAATAACTTTTCAACGAATTCCTTTCCTTCTAAATGGTTAAGATTCATTTTCCAATTGCCGCCAATAAAAATTTTTCTTTTCTTCATTTCAAATTTATAAAAGGGCTTTTAAGCCTGGTAATTCTTTTCCTTCTAAAAACTCTAAAGTAGCACCACCGGCCATAGAAATAAATGAAAATTTGTCGATACAATTGAATTTATTTATTGCTGCCACGGTATCACCGCCACCGGCTAAACTGAAAGTACCTTTTTGAGTAACCTCAGCGATTGCTTTTATAATTTCTCTTGTACCACAGCTAAAGGGTTCAATTTCAAATATTCCTAAAGGACCACAAAATATAATCGTTTTTGCTTCTTTAATTATTTTCACATATTGGGTAATTGTTTCTTTACCAATATCTACACCGTAATAGTCTTTTCTTATCTCTTCTATTGGAGTATTATAGTAATGAGCATTTTCCGAAATTTCGGAAGCAATTAAGATATCTTTGGGTAGGATAACTTTTTCTTCCTTAGCCAACAATTCACCTTCTTTTAAAAGATTTTCTTCGTATATCGATTTGCCGATTTCGTATCCTAACGCTTTAAAAATTGTAAAAATTACACCACCTCCTAACAGAACTTTATCAACTTTTGGTAAAAGATTTTTTATTACCCCTAATTTATCAGAAATTTTAGCTCCGCCAATTATTAAAATTGCTGGTCTTTTAACCTCATCAAAAATTTTTTTTAAATTTTCCACTTCTTTTAGAAATTGAAAGCCAGCACATTTTTCTTTTATAAACTGAGTAATACCAACAATAGAAGCGTGTGCCCGATGAGAAGCAGAAAAAGCATCATTTACATACACATCTATTTCGGTAGCTAATTCTCTTGCAAAATTAAGATCATTTTTTTCTTCTTCTTCATAAAATCTTAAATTTTCTAACAAATAAATTTCACCAAATTTAGCCCTTTTCTTTCTTTCTAAAACTTTTTCACCGATACAATCTTCTAAAAAAATTACTTCTTTATTTAGGAGTTTTGATAAATGAGAAGCAATCGGAAATAAAGAAAATTCCTCTTTTTTTTCTTTTTTAGGTCTTCCTAAATGAGACGCAATAAAGAGAATAGTGGGAAAATTCAAAATAAAAAAAATAGTCTCCAAAGAGGCACGGATTCGTGAGTCGTCAAGAATTTTTCTTTCCTTTAAAGGGACGTTATAATCTACCCTTAAAAATATTTTCTTATAATTTAAATCAATATCTTTTATTGATTTCATATTTTTTATGTTTTTAAAATTATTTTAAATTTTTGGCCACTAATTCCGCTAATTCTACAACGCGGCAAGAATAGCCCCACTCATTATCATACCAGGCATATACTTTGACAAAATTGTTATCAATCACATCGGTAAGAGTAGCGTCAAAGATACAAGAATAAGGATTTCCGACAAAATCTTGAGAAACTAATTCCTCTTCAACATATTGAAGATATTTACTTAAATAAGTTTGGCTTGCTTTTTTAAATACCTGGTTTACTTCTTCTTTGTTTGTCTGCTTTTCAACCACACAAGATAAATCCACCATCGAAACATTTGCTACCGGTACTCTTATTGCTATGCCGGAAATTTTCCCTTTTAATTCTGGAAAGATGACACCAATCATTTTCGCTGCTCCGGTGGTGGTGGGAATCATTGATAGACCGCATGCTCGAGCTCGTCGTAAATCTTTATGGGGAGCATCTAAAATTCTTTGGTCATTGGTGTAAGCATGAATTGTTGTCATGTAACCAGAAATAATTCTAAAGTTTTCGTGAAGAACTTTTATTAATGGTAAAAGACAATTAGTTGTGCAAGAAGCATTGGAAATAATATGATCTTTTTCCGGGTCGTAATCCTTTTCATTTATTCCTAAAACAAAAGATTTGATTTCTTTTTCATCTTTTGGGGGAGCAGTTAAAATTACCTTTTTGGCACCATTTTTGAGATGATTTTCTAGTTCTTCTTTTTTACGAAACACACCGCTTGCTTCAATTACAATGTCGACTTTTAATTTTTCCCAGGGTAAATTTTTAATATCTCTTTCATTTAGCACAAAAATTTCTCGCTCCTTTACAATCAATCTATCTTTTTCTGCTTTTATTTCATAAGGAGATTGCCCGTGAACGGAGTCATACTTTAAAAGGTGTCCTAAAATTTTACCATCAGCCACATCATTAATAGCAACAAATTCTAAATTTTTATTTTCTAACCCAATTCTTAATACTAATCTACCGATTCGACCAAATCCATTTATTGCTATTCTTGCCATTTTTACCTCCAAATAACTTTTTATTATAAAGAAACTTGAAAAAAAATCAAGTTTATATTATTTTTTAAATTATGAAAGTAAATATTGCGGGTTATAATATAGACACAAAAGTCTTAAAAAAAATATCTTCTAAATATAAAAAACTTTTAACACCAGAAACTTTATCTTGTGCCTACGCACGAATTAGTCGATACGATCTTTCGATTGAGAAATTAAGAGAAATTGCACTAAAAGAAATTGAAAAAGCAAGAAAAACAAATAAAAGAATAATTTTTGAAATGGGCCATTCTTCTATTGCTGAACACAGTGTTTTTAATATTGATATTATTAAAATATCCCGATTAGCGGTAGAGGAAATTGAGCATTTTCGGTTGGCTTCTTATACTGAGAAGTCCCAAAGATATATAAAGTTAAAAGAGGGTTTCTATATTCCGGAAGAAATAAAAAACACAAAAATTGAAGAAGGATATAAAAAAACTATTAAAAAACTCTTTGCTACTTATAAAGATTTTATAAAAAAGGAAATACCAAAGGAAGATGCCCGTTATCTTTTGCCTTTGGCTACTTGTACTCAATTGGGGATGACAATTAATGCTCGTAGTTTAGAGTATATGTTAAGAAAATTCTCTGCTTCTCCTTTAGAAGAGATTAGAGAATTAGGAAAAAAGATTTTTACAAAAGTAAAAAAAATTGCTCCGTCACTTTTGAGATATTATCAAGCCACCAATTACGAATTAAAAACAAAAGAAGAATTAAAAAGTTTTTCTAAAAAATTTGAACATCTGAGAAAGTTGGCAGAGGCGGAAGATGTTCGATTAATTGCCTATTATAGTGATGATTTGATTCCCAAAGCCCTTCTTTATTCTTACTTTGATACTCCCTTTCCTGAGAGATTACCTTTAAATACCCAAGAAAGAGAAGCGATTATTAAAAAAAGTTTAGAATACTTAGAGTTTTATGATGCTGTCCCCCGAGAATTTGAATTTGGGTTTTTAGTATTTGAAATTGTAATAAGTGCCGCTGCTTTTGCTCAATTGAAGAGGCATCGATTAATGACCTTGATAAGCCAATATTATAATCCGGAATTAAAGTTTACTATTCCGAAATCGATTACTGATAAAAATTTAGAAAAAGAGTTTCGAAAAAGAATGGAAGAGGTTGAGGAACTTTTCTATTCTTTAAAAGAAAAATTAGGGATAGAGAGGGCTCAATATATTTTAACTAATGCCCATCGAAAAAGAATTTTGATTGGTTTAAATCCTAGAGAATTTTATCATATCTCGCGGTTAAGAGAAGATAGAGAAGCTCAATGGGAGATTAGAGAAATTGTTGGAAAAATGAATAGATTAGCAAAAGAAAAAATGCCCGAGGTATTTCTTTTGCTCGGTGGCAAGGATAAATATCCCGAGATTTATTATTCTATTTATCATAAATATCCTAAATCAAAAATAAAATAAAATAAAATAAAATAAAATTTTTCTACTTCTTTTTTTGAAAGACTTCTTTAAGAAGTTATTTTATAATTTCAAAACATTTCTTTTTAATATCACTATTAGAGTTGTAGTAGTTGGTTTATGAGTTTAAATGTAGTCAAAATTTCTAAGTAATATCATATTAAAATTGCTAAATTGATTCAAAAGAGAAAAAAATTTTTTGATATTTGATTTTAATATACTTTTAACTACCTTCATTTATATTACATTTCAATAAATCGTGTTTTATTAATATTATTATTTTACTGGTTTTAATTTTATCTATTCGATGGCAACCTTTAGAAAGTTGATAATTCTTTAATTATTTTCTCTTTCATCTTTAAAATTTCTGCCTTTCTTTTTGACTTTGATAAATTTTCCATTACCCCATACTAAAAGAAATCTAAGAAATGATTATTTTTATTTAATACCTTTATTAAATGTGATAATTATACTTTAGCACTTTATGTAATCTAGATTATCGTTGATTGGAAAAACTCAAAATAATGATAGAAAAAGAAAGAGAGAAGAGGCATACAGAGATAAGGCGTGAGAGCAACGCTAGGAATAAGTTTCAATAAAATTTTTAAATAATCTTCAAAAAAATGGCAGTTTTAAAAGGTTATTGTTGATAACATTCAGAAAGTTTTGATTAATACTTTTTATCTAAAGAATTAATAAGCCGCTATTTTATTTTACATCGTTAGTTTAAAAAATAATTTAGAAGATTTAACAAATTTTTCATTGTTTTTGGTGCTTTTTCTAAAATAATTTCTTTTTAGTGGCGGTTATGTTGTTTTTAAAATTGACAATTATTTATTTTTGAATATAATAAAATAAATAATGAAAATAAAACTGGGTAAAAGATTCTTAATCAGTTATTTTATTATTGTTTCTCTAATATTCGCAATAATATTTTTTGTCGTTTCTTCTTTTATTTTCAAAAAATTAGAAGAAGAGATAACTCTTCGTTCAAGAATTTTTGCAAGATATATGTCCCAAACCCAAGTAGAAGGGGCAGGCAGTAGTTCTTATGAGTTAGACATAATTTTTGAAGAAGTTATAAGGAAAATCGATTTTCCGGTAATTGTGACCGATGATCGTGGTGAAATCGTTGCTTATCGAAATGTTGGGAAAAATCCAACAAAAGAGATACTAAGAAAAAAATTAGAAAGCTTAAAGAAAGAGAAATCGCCAATTCCTCTTTTGGTGAATATTGGTGATACTACTAAATTTCTTGGTGAGATATATTATGGTTTGTCTCCTTCAGCAAAGTTTATTCGTTTTTATCCCTATTATCAAATCTTAGTTTTGTTATTTTTTATCTTTTTAGGAATTTGGGCAATTTTTGTTTATAGAAAAAGAGAAGAAGAAAGGTTATGGACTTTCTTAGCAAAAGAAACTGCCCACCAAATGGCTACTCCGCTTTCTTCTTTGTTAGGTTGGTTAACAACGTTGGAAGATAAGATTGAAAAAAAATATTATGAAGAAATGCTATTAGACGTAAAAAAAATGGAAATTGCTTTAGAAAGATTTTCTCGAATTGGGTTACCTCCTAAATTAAAAGAAACGCCAATAAAAGAGGTTATTGAAAAAGTTTGTCAACATTTTCAAAAAAGAATGCCGTTAAATATTGAATTGATTTTGAATTTAAAAAGTAATCCCTCTTTGCCTTTAGATGAGGTGCTCTTTGGTTGGAGTTTAGAGAATTTGTTGAAAAATAGTGTTGATGCCATTGGTGATAATTCAGGAAGAATTGAGATAAAAGAAGTCCCTAACAATATTTGTTACGAAATTCAAATAATTGACAATGGAGAAGGAATTGATAAAAAAATTAGAAAAAAGATTTTTAAGCCCGGGGTAACATCAAAAAAATACGGTTGGGGAATAGGTTTGTCATTGGCAAAGAGAATTATTGAAGAGTATCACCAAGGAAAATTAATATTAAAAGAATCTAAAAAGAATAGAACCGTTTTTTCGATTATCTTAAAGAAAAAATGAAAATTCTCTGGATTGATGACGAAATAGATCTTTTGAAACCTTTCATTTATTTTTTAAAAGAAAAAGGATATGAAGTAAAAGAAGTGACTAATGGGGTTGATGGGTTAAATAAAATAAAAGAGGAAAATTTTGATTTGGTTTTTTTAGATGAAATGATGCCTGGGTTGGATGGTTTAGAAGTTGCAAAAAAAATAAAAAATTATGATCCAAATATTTTTATTGTTATGGTTACTAAAGTAAGTGATGAAGCTTTTATTGATGAAGTTTATGCTAATTTAATTGATGATTTTATTTTAAAACCCTTAAATCCTCTGCAAATATTAGCAGTAATTAAGAGGTTATTAGAAAAAAAAGAAATTTTTAAAGAGAATTTAGTAAGAGAATATTTAAAAATTCTTTCAGGTATAAAAAATTTTGAAAAAATTGAAGAATGGTATGATTTCTATCAGCAGTTAATAAAGTGGCGGGAATATATTAACCGTTTTTCCCTTGATGATCTTCGAGAAAGTTACGAAGACATTTTGAAAGAAGGAAATGAAAATTTTGCCTCTTTTGTTGAGAATAATTATATTAAATGGTTAAAAAATAATACTGGACCTGTTCTTTCTCATCGGTTTTTTGAGAAATTTCTTAAACCTAACTTAGACAGTTTGCCACTTTATTGGATAATTTTTGATTCTCTTAGACTTGACCAATGGTTAATTATTTATAATATTTTGAAAGAACATTTTTTAGTAAAACAAAATTTTTATTGTTCAATACTTCCCTCTGCTACCCCTTATTCCCGTAATGCTTTATTAAGTGGTTTAACTCCCGAAAAGATTTTTAAGTATTATCCGGAATATTGGATCTTTGATGATGTCGGACAAAATCGATATGAAGAAATATTGTTTCATAAACTTTTAAACCGAGAGAAAATTTCTCTAACACCTTTCTATTTAAAAGTTTTGAAGATAGAAGACTTAGCCGAAAAATTAGATTATCTTATCAATCCTGACAAGGAGATTATTGTAATTATTATCAATTTTTTGGATTTTCTTATCCATTCTGCTAAAGAAGAAGTGTTTATTAAAGAGATTGCGGAAAATGAAGATTCATTATTGGAATTTACTAAAATTTGGTTTAATTCTTCATTAATTTTTCAATTTTTAAAGAAACTTAAGCAGAAAAGAAGGAAGATTATCATCACTTCCGACCACGGATTTATTAAAGTCAAAAGACCAACTATTATTCAAGGAGGTAGAGAACTTTCGGCTAATTTGAGGTATAAGTCCGGGGGTGGATTGACAGTTGATAAAAAGGCGGCCTGGCTCATTACTCCCAGAGATTTAGAACTTCCCCAAGAATTTCTGGGTGAAGAATACGCGATTTGTAAAAGTGATTACTACTTTATTTATCCTACGAAACCAAGAGAATATGAAAAGACTTATAAGTTTACTTATCAACACGGAGGTATCTCTTTGCAAGAAATGATTTTGCCAGTAGGAATTTTGTATCCCCTTGATTAATCTCAAAATTTATTTATAATAATTTAATGTCTCAATTTGCTTTTTTGGAAACTTTAAAAAAGGAGCATTTTTTAATAGAACGGGCTTTGAGAATAATGAATGTATTTATAATTAGAGAACAATTCTTAGAAAAAGAATTTTCTCTTCTTTATCATTTGATTAAGGATTTTGTGGAAGAAAATCATTGTGCCAAAGAAGAGAAGGTTTTGTTTCCTTTAATAAGGGAATACGAAATTGATGCTCAGTTAGTTATGGCAGACGAAGCAGAAAAAAGAAGAGAAATTATTGAAGACTTAGAAATTGGTTTGAAAGATTTTGATAAAGAAAAATTCTTCTCCGGTTTACAAAATTTTATAGAGATTTTTGCTCGCCATATTTTTAAAGAAGAGGGTCTTATCTTTCCAGCCTGTGAGACCCTTTTGCCTTCCGAAATAAATGAAAAGATAATTGAAGAGTTTAAGGAATATGAAAAGAATGAAGAAAATTATGAATATTTTTTAAAAATCGTTGAAAATTTAGAGAAGCTTCTGTAATAAAATGGCCGAAAACAATTATATTTTTATCAAAGGAGCAAGAGAACATAATTTAAAAAATCTTACATTAAAAATTCCTCGAAATAAAATGATAGTCATTACGGGAATATCTGGTTCAGGAAAATCCTCTTTGGCTTTTGATACTATTTATGCTGAGGGACAGAGAAGATACATTGAGTCTCTTTCTTCTTATGCTCGGCAGTTTTTAGGAGTGTTAGAAAAACCGAATGTAGATTACATTGAAGGACTTTCCCCAGCGATTGCTATTGAACAACGAACAGCTGCTAAAAATCCTCGTTCTACCGTGGGTACGGTTACTGAAATTTACGATTACTTAAGAGTTCTTTTTGCTCGAATTGGCATTCCTTTTTGCCCTTATTGTAATAAAGAAATTGCTTATCAAACTTTAGACCAAATAATAGATCAGATTTTTCTTTATCCTAAAAATACTAAATTAACAATATTGGCACCGGTAGTGAGAGGAAGAAAAGGGGAATATCAAACGCTGTTAGAAAAAATTAAAAAAAGAGGATTTTTAAGAGTAAGAGTGGACGGAGAAATTTATGAGATTTCGGAGGTTAAAAATTTGGAAAAATACAAAAAGCATAATATTGAAATTCTTATTGATCGTCTAATTCTCAATCAAGAAAATCGAAAAAGACTAGCTGAATCAGTGGAATTAGCATTAAAAGAGGGTCAAGGATTATGTTTAGTGATTTTTGACGAAAAAGAGGAAAAAATTTTTTCGGAAAAATTTGCTTGTGTGGAGTGTGGCTTTTCTTATGAAGAAATTTCCCCTCGACTTTTTTCTTTTAATTCTCCTTATGGCGCCTGTCCCACTTGTCATGGATTGGGAACGAAAATGGAAATTGATCCAGAAAGATTAATTGTGGATCCCGAACTTTCGATTAATGAAGGAGTGATTGAAGTATGGGGAGAACCCAAAGGAAGATGGTTTACCTCTGTTTTGAAAGCATTGGCTAAAAATTATAATTTTTCTTTAAATACTCCGTGGAAAAAATTACCTAAAGAAATAAAAAAGATAATTCTTTATGGCAGCAACGAAGAAATTCTTGTGGAACATGAAAGATGGGATGGAACCCGTTATCAATTTTATGAAGAGTTTGAGGGGGTGATTCCCCATTTAATGCGAATTTATCAAACAACCGAATCGGAGAGTACTCGCGAGTGGATTGAAAGATACATGTCGGTATTACCGTGTCCAGAATGTAGAGGTGCGCGACTCAAAAAAGAGGCATTGTCGATTAAAATTGCTGGTTATTCTATTTATGATGTTTGTAAATTTTCTATAAAAGAATGTTACCAATTTTTTGATAATTTAAAATTAAACGAACAAGAAAGAAAAATTGCTGGTGAATTGATTAACGAAATTAAAAAACGTTTGAAATTTTTAATAGAAGTAGGTGTGGAGTATTTAACCTTAGAAAGAAGAACCGATACTTTGGGAGGCGGCGAGGAACAAAGAGTCAGATTAGCAACCCAAATCGGTTCGGGTTTAGTAGGGGTAACTTATATTTTGGATGAACCGACAATTGGGTTACATGTAAGGGATAATCAAAAGTTGATACAAACCTTATTAAGATTAAGAGATTTAGGAAATACCGTAATTGTTGTCGAACATGACCGCGATACAATTTTAGCGAGTGATTACGTAATTGATTTGGGTCCCGGAGCCGGAGAAAAAGGAGGTTACATTGTAGCAATGGGAACTCCTTCCGAAATAATGGAAAATCCTAACTCTTTGACAGGAGCTTATTTAGCAGGCAAGAAGGAAATTCCTTTGCCTCAAAAAAGAAGAGAAGGAAACGGTAAATTTTTAATCGTAAAAGGATGTAGCGAAAATAATTTAAAAAATATTGATATTTGTATTCCCCTCGGTATGTTTGTCTGTCTTACCGGAGTTTCTGGTTCGGGTAAAAGTACTTTTATGAACGAGATTCTTTATAAAGCTTTAGCCGAAAGGTTTTACGGTTCTAAAGAAAAACCAGGAAAATTTAAAGAAATTATCGGTTGGGAAGAAATTGACAAAGTAGTTAATATTGACCAATCACCTATTGGTCGAACACCAAGATCTAATCCAGCTACTTATACTAATGTCTTTACGCCAATAAGAGAACTTTTTTCACAAACAAAGGAAGCCAAAATGCGTGGTTATCCACCAGGAAGATTTTCTTTTAATGTTCGAGGCGGTCGATGTGAAAACTGTGGCGGCGACGGAGTTAAAAAAATTGAAATGCATTTTCTGCCAGATGTTTATGTCACTTGTGAAGTATGTAAAGGAAAGAGATATAATCGAGAAACTTTAGAAATAAAATATAAGGGGAAAAATATATACGATGTGTTAGAGATGACAGTAGATGAAGCCTTGGAATTTTTTTACAATATTCCTTCCATTAAAAGAAAATTGGAGATGTTGAAAGATGTTGGTTTAGGATATATAAAATTAGGACAACCAGCAACAACTTTATCCGGTGGGGAAGCCCAAAGAGTAAAATTAGCAAGAGAATTATCTAAAATTGGGACGGGAAGAACTTTGTATCTTTTGGATGAACCTACTACTGGATTACACTTTGAAGATATTCGTCTTCTTTTAATTGTTCTTAATCGTTTGGTGGATAAAGGAAATACTGTGGTGGTTATTGAACATAATTTAGAAGTTATAAAATGCGCTGATTGGATAATTGATTTAGGACCCGAAGGAGGCGAAAACGGTGGATATGTAGTGGCTTGTGGTAGACCAGAGGATATTGTTAAATGCGAAAAATCTTATACCGGAAAATTTTTGAAGGAGGTATTAAGAAGACATGGAGTCAAAATCTAAATATTTTTCCTTGATTCTTTCTATTCGAATAGCTTTGTAGGTAGAAAGATCAATTTCAATAAGAACTCCTTCGATTTGAAAATTAGAATTTGCTGGATTAAGACGATAATTAATCCCATAAAGAAGTCTTTTTAAGGAATCTTCAATTTTCATTCCTAATACCGAATTAATTGCACCGCACATTCCAACATCAGTTATGTAAGCAGTTCCCTTAGGTAAAATTTTTTCATCGGCAGTTGGAATATGCGTATGGGTTCCTAAAACAGCACTTACCCTGCCATCTAAAAAATATCCCATTGCTTGTTTCTCAGCCGTAGCTTCAGCATGAAAGTCAACAATAATAACTCCTTCTTTATCGATTTTTGCTAATTCTTCATCAATTCTTCGAAAAGGGCAATCGACCGGTTTCATAAATACTCTTCCAACAAGATTTATTACAATAAATAACCCATTGTTTTTTTCTTTTATACAAATCCCCTTCCCAGGAGTTCCTAAAGGATAATTTAGCGGCCGAATAATATTTTTTTCTTTTTCTAAATAAGAAATAATTTCTTTTCTATCAAAAGCATGGTCACCAAGAGTAATACAGTCAACTCCCAATGAAAAGAGTTCTTCAGCAATTTTAGGGGTAATACCAAATCCCCCAGCCGAATTTTCGCCATTGACGATAATGAAATCAGGTTGATACTTATTTTTCAAAGTTTTTATTCCTTGGATTACTGCCTTTCGACCGGCTTCTCCGCAGATATCGCCTAAAAAAATAATTTTATAACTCATAAATTAAATTTATTTTAATTTCACCTAACATATTAGTTTCGTGTCTTATTTTCTGTTGAAGATTTCTTATTAATAGATTACTTTCTTTTTCACTAAGTTTATCAACATTTAATAAAATTCGGATTTCTCTCCCTAATTGGAAAGCATATGCTCTCTTAACCTCTTGAATTTCTTGACATAGTTCCTCAATTTTTATTAATCTTTTAAAAGTTTCGGTGAAATCAATTGTCCGACCTGCTCCATAGATATGAGAAAGACCATTGGCCAAGGAGACTAAAAAAGATTCTAAAGAAGAAAAATTATCTAATTGATGATGGTTAATGATTGCTTGGATTACTGCTTCGTTTTCACCAAATTTTTTAACAAAATTAGCTCCACTTATCTGATGTGGTAGATTTTCTTCACCAGAAAGAATTTTGCCGATATCATGTAGAAGACCTGCTTTTAAAACATTAGTAGGATCAATATCAAAATTAAGGGCTAAGTTTTTACTAATAATTGCGACTTCCTTGGAATGGGCAAGAAGATTTTGTCCGTAGGTGACATAAAATTCCATTTCTCCAATTTTTTTTAATAACTCCTCAGAGAAATTCGCAATTCCTAATTCTTTACAGGTCTCTAAGCCAGTTTGCAGTATTTTTCTTTCCAATTCTTCCAAGGTTTTTTGAAAGGATTTTTCGATTGTTTCGGCAGAAATTTCGTTTTCATTTATAATCTTTTCAATTAATAATTTAGCAGTAATTCTTCTTTTAGGATTAAAAGAAAAGATAAAAATTTTTTTAGGGGTATCGTCAACAATAATTTCTGTGCCAGTAAGATTTTCTAACAAATGAATATTTCTTCCTTTCCGACCAATTAACTTTCTTTTAAAATCGTCGTGAGGAATTTCGACAAAAGAAATACTATGCTCTTTTGCTACTGGTAAAGCGATTTTTTGGCAAGTTTCTAATAAAATTTTTTGGGCAATAATTTTTGTTTCTTCATTCGTTTTTTCTTTTATTTTTTTTAATTCTTCAAAATGTTCCTCCCATATCTCCTTTTCGAAAGTCTTCTTTAATTCTTCTTTTATTTCTGAGATACTCAAATTGGGTATTTTTAATAGGCGATTCTGATACTCGTTTATTAATTTATCAAGGTATTCAATTTTTACTTTATAAATCTTTTCCGTTATCAAAAGTTCATTTTCTTTTTTTTGGATACGATTTAAAGATAATAAATAATCTTTTTCTTTTTTTTGATAAAGATTTATAAGACTCTCTAATTCTTTATCTTTTTCGTTTAGTTCTTTTAATTTTTTTTCTTGCTCTTCTAAAATTTTCTTCTTCTCTTTTTCCACCTCCTTTCTTAATTCTTCAATTAATTTTTGTTTTTCTTTTTCGTTTTCTTCTGATAACTTTTTTTTATATTCTTCAAATTTTTTCTGTTCCGTTTCATATTTTTCCCTCCAAAAATTTCTGGTTAATAAATAAGTTAATAAGATAGAGAGAAATAACAATAAAAAAAATAAAAGGTACATCATTTTTTTCCCCTTTTAATCTTAAAATTTAAGGCTCTCCGTAGCATCGTGTTGGTGATGGTCTCTGAACCCTAGAACAACATATGGCGTCCTGAAGGTGGGTCCTATCTTAGAGGATAGACCTCCAGATAGTAAGCACCATCGGACATCCATAATTTAGGTGTTGGCTCAAGACCATATTTCCCAATCACGAATGCTACCGAGAGCCCTTATTATTAACCAATTTTTCAATGAGCAAATCTAGCCTTTCTTTTAAAATTTTTTCGTTTTTTTCATAATTATCCATCAACTCTTCAATCAAATTAAGGGAGCCGAAAAAAATTAATTCACTAAAATCTAAGTAAGGAAATTTCTTTTTTAACTCTTTAACCTTATCTTCTAAAAGATTAAATAATCTTTTAAGATATTCCTCATTTTTGTCACTTTTAATTTCATAAATTTGGTCTAAGAATTGAAGACGATAGGTATTCATATTTTTAGTTTACTAAAATTCTTTAATTTTTCAATAATAGATTTTATTTTTTTTAAGCTTTTTTCAATTTTTTCTTGATAAATTGTTAATTCTTTTTTTAAATTTTCATTTTCTTTCTTAAGAATTTCATTTTCTTTCAGAATTTTTTCAATCAATTCCTCTAAAGTTTTTAATTTTTTTTCAACTTCGTTCATTTTTTTCTTAATTGAGCAGGAAAGTTTTTTTCTACTAATAAGATAATTTCTTTTAACAATTTTTCCAATTCTTCCTTAGTGTAAGGTTCATCTTTAGGTTGAAAAAAGAGGCGGAGACCAAGATTTCTCTTGCCCAAAGGTAAGGGTTGGCCTACAAAAGAGTCAAATATAATAATTTCTTTTATCAAAGAAGAATAATTTTTTTTGATAAAATCAATTATTTCCTGGGCACAAAGATTTTCGTCAATAATAAAGGACAAATCGCGATATATAACAGAGAGAGAAGGAAGAGGTTGGTAGATTTTTTCTTTGGTAAAATGTTGGTAGATTTTTTCTAAGTCTATTTCAGCATAAAAGACTTCATTTTCAATTTCATATTGGACAAGTAAGTCTTCATTAATTTTTCCTAAATAACCAATTTCTTCGTTTTTATAGGTAATTGCTACTGATGGGAATGAGGAAAAATAAGCATGCTTTTTTAATAAGTAATTAAATTCAGTAATGTTTAAAAAATTAAAAATCTCTTCAATAATACCCTTTAAATCAAAATAATCTACTTTTTTAGGTTTCGTGTCGAAATTAATTGGTAAATTATTACCGGTTAAAGCAATTGCTAATAAATATTTTTCTTTTTTATAAACCTTACCAATCTCAAAAATTCTTAAATCTTTATTATTAAAAGAATGGTTGTGAGAAATTACTGATAATAACGAAGGAAGAAGAGAATTTCTCAAAATCGCTAGTCTTTCATTTAACGGATTTAATAATTTAATTCCTTCTCCTATTTTTTCCGGTAAGAAACTTAAGGTAATTATTTCGCAAAAACCTCGGCCAATTAAAAAATTCTTTAAGGCATTTAAAAAGGCAGTGAAAGGTTGGATTTCGCCAATTTTTTTAATTTTTAAATAAAAGGAAGAGGAAAATTTTTCGTACCCATAATAGCGAGCAATTTCTTCTACTAAATCAATTGGCAGTTTTAAATCATGGCGCCAAGCAGGTGGTTCGTAAATTATTTCTTTTTCTCTTATTTCCTTTATTTTTCCACCAATTCTTTGAAAAATATTTAAAATATAGTTCGAAGGAAGATCTATACCTAAAATTCTTTTAGGATAATTTAAAGGAAAAGAGATTAATTTTTTTTCTATTTCCTTCTTAACTATTTTTTGTTCTTTAACAATTTTTCCACCACCCCATTGGGCAATTAGATTAGCAGCATAGTTAGCGAAATAATTTAAATTTTCATAATCGATTCCTAACTCAAATCTTCGGGCAGCTTCCGTTCGTAAGTTTAAGAAATTTATTCCTGCTCTTATGGTTTCTTGAGAAAAGAAAGCACATTCCAAAAGGACTTCGGTTGTGTTTTCAATAATCTCAGTGTTTTGACCACCAATTATTCCGGCAATTGCAATAATTCTTTTTTTATCAGCAATACAAAGAACTTTCTCAGAAACTTCTCTTTCGACACCATCAATAGTTTTAATCTTTTCTCCCTTTCTGCCTAAACGGATATAGATTTCGTTGCCAAAAATTCTTTTTAAATCAAAAGGATGTAAAGGCTGGCCAAATTGGATAAGGGTATAGTTAGTAGCATCAACAACATTATTTATTGGTCGTAATCCTGAAAGAAAAAGACGCCATTGATAAAATAGAGGAGATGGTTTTATTTTTAAATTAACAATTTTAGTGCCAATATAAATTGGGCATTGCTCTAAATCTTCAATAATTATTTCGATGTCGTTTTTTTCTTCTATTTCGTAAAGATTATTATTAACTGTTGGCAAAATTAAATTTCTATCAGTAAAATAGGCAACCTCTCGGGCAAGACCAAAAACCGAAAAAAGGTCTGCTCGGTTAGGAGTAATTTCTACTTCCAGAAATAGGTTATCAAGATAATTAAAAACCTCCTTTCCTTCTTCTTCCTCAAAGATCAAATAATCTTCTTGGGGAAAAGATAAATCTTTCCCTTTTAATAATTTTTTTTCTTTTAAATGATAACCTACTTTTTCTCCTATTTTAGCGTTAATATTTTCCTTAATCACAAATTTTTCATTACCAATTTTTAAAACTGTTTCGTTTTCTTTTTTTTCGATGATTGTTGCTAAAAGATAATAAGAAAAATCTCTTAAATAATCATAGAAATTTACTACTTCAATACCCTTTTTCTCTAATAAATCTAAAAGTTCTCTTTCATTGATTTTCGGTTCTAAAAACTCATTTAACCAATTTAAAGTAAGTTTCATAACTTTATAAAGATAATAATTTTTATTTAAAAGTCAAGAAGAGAGAGTTAAAAAAAGCATTAACCGTAAAAGGTTCTTTTCTGTTATATATAGAAAGAATTTTACTTTTCGGAAAAATTTTTCCTTTACAATCCCTTTTCTTTGGACTATATTTATTATTAAAATGATTTTTGGATGTTTGCAAGTTAATTTATCAATAAGAGTGAAACTTGATATTCTACCAATAAAAAATTTTGGTTATTCAAACTCTATTAATTAGGAAGGGAAACTGATGGAGGGAATGATACAGGGTAGGGCTCTATTCTACTGATAATAATACCTTTATTAATACGAATAATAACATCTTTATTAATACGAATAACATTCGCTTTATTAATGGTAATAATATTCGGTTTATTAATGACTTTAATATAAAGTTTATGTTTGAGAATTGAGAGGAGTTCAAATAACCTACTAGGATAGTGCTATAGAGATAAAACTCAAGAATATTTTTGGATATTGCTACTTGGGCAAAGACGCTGAAATTTTTGACATTAAAAAGATTTAAGATATAATTTTTTTATAAAAAGGAGTTTAAAAATGAGAATAGATTTTTTTACTTCCGAATCAGTTACAGAAGGGCATCCAGATAAAATTTGTGATCAAATTTCCGATGCTGTTTTGGATGAAATTTTAAGGCAAGATGAATATGCTCGGGTGGCTTGTGAAACTTTTGTTACTGTAGGGTTAGTAATTGTTGGTGGCGAAATAACTACCAAGGGATGGGTTGATTTACAAAAGGTCGTGAGGAATCTATTAAAAGAAATTGGCTATACCAGCACCAAATATGGATTATCAGCAGATAATTGTGCAATACTGAATGCCATTGGTACCCAATCACCAGATATTGCGATTGGTGTTGACCGTGGCGGAGCCGGTGACCAAGGTTTGATGATTGGTTATGCTACTCGTGAAACAAAGGAATATATGCCTCTACCAATTATTTTAGCTCATAAATTGACCAGAAGATTGGCAGAAGTAAGAAAGAAAAAAATTTTACCCTATTTAGGACCTGATGGAAAATCACAAGTAACAGTAGAATATCACGATGGTAAACCGGTGAGGGTTGATAGTGTAGTGATAGCTGCTCAACATACTGAAGAAGTTTTGGATAGTACAGGAGAAAGAATGAAAGAAGAGGCTAAAGAGGAAATAATTGAGAAAGTTATAAAGGCGGTAATTCCTGAAGAATATTTAGATAAGAATACTAAATTTTATGTTAATGAGACAGGCAAATTTATTATCGGTGGACCCCAATCCGATACTGGAATGACCGGTAGAAAAATAATTGTTGATACTTATGGAGGCAAAGTAAGGCATGGTGGCGGAGCCTTTTCTGGCAAAGATCCAACAAAAGTTGATCGGAGTGCTTCTTATATGGCAAGATATGTAGCGAAAAATTTAGTTGCTAGTGGTGTATGTGATGAAGTGGAAATCAGTGTTGCTTATGTGATTGGCCGACCTGAACCTCTTCATATTAGTTTAAATACTTTTAACACTGGAAAAGTGAAAGACGAGGTTTTATTAAAATTGGTAAAGGAAATGTTTGATTTTACGCCTAAGGGAATGATTGAACACTTGAAGTTAAGAAGACCAATTTATTTGCCTACTGCTTGTTATGGTCATTTTGGTCGGGAAGAAGAAGATTTTACTTGGGAAAAACTAGATATGGTAAAAGAGATTCGGGAACGGTTAGGAATATAAGAGATGAAATTTCATATAAAAGATATTAATTTATCTGCTCTTGGTAGGACACGTGTAGAATGGGCGGGAAGATTTATGCCCGTTTTGAAATTGATTGGCGAACGATTTGAAAAAGAAAAACCTTTTAAAAATATAAAAATTTCTGCCTGTCTTCACATCACCACAGAAACAGCTAATTTGCTGATTGTTTTAAAAAAAGGTGGAGCAATTATTAGAGTATGTGCTTCTAATCCTCTCTCTACTCAAGATGATGTGGCTGCTTATCTTGTTAAAGAAATGGAGATTCCAGTATTTGCTATTAAAAGGGAAGACAAAAAAACTTATTATTTTCATATTCATCAAGTTTTGGAGCAAAAGCCGAACATTACTATTGATGATGGTGCTGATTTGGTTTCCACATTACATAAAGAAAGAAAGGATTTGATTGATGAGGTAATTGGTGGAACAGAAGAAACCACTACTGGAGTTATCAGATTGAAAAATATGGAGAGAGAAGGTGTTTTAAAATATCCGATAATTGCGGTAAACGATTCTTATACTAAATATCTCTTTGATAATCGTTATGGAACAGGTCAGTCAACAATTGATGGAATCTTACGAGCAACAAATTTTCTTTTTAGTGGTTCAACAGTGGTCATTTGTGGTTATGGCTGGTGTGGTCGTGGTATCGCAATGCGGGCAAAAGGAATGGGTGCTCAAGTAATAATTTGTGAAGTTGACCCAATCAAAGCATTAGAGGCGAAAATGGATGGTTACGAAGTAATGAGTTTAGTCGAGGCTTCGAGGATTGGTGATTTGTTTATCACCGCTACCGGCAATATTAATGTAATAAATAAAAAACATTTTCTTTTAATGAAGGATGGAGCAATTTTATGTAATGCTGGACATTTTGATGTTGAAATTGATAAAAAGGGTTTAAAAGAAGTAAGTATTAAAAAAAGAAAAATAAGAGAATTTTGTGAAGAATACTTATTGAAAAATAAAAGAAGAATTTATCTTTTAGCTGAAGGAAGGTTAGTAAATCTTTCTTCAGCAGAAGGACATCCGGCAGTGGTAATGGATATGTCATTTGCTAATCAAGCCTTGGCTTGTGAATATTTAGTAAAAAATCGTAATAAATTAGAAAATAAAGTTTACAAATTACCATTAGAAATTGATAAAGAAATTGCTTATTTAAAATTGAAATCAATGGGAATAAAAATAGATAGGCTAACAAAAGAGCAAGAAAAATATCTTATTTCTTGGCAGTTGGGAACCTAAAATATTATCCCTTTATAAAAATTGGAATTTGATAGAGATGATAAATAAATTTTTCTTTGAAATAAAAAAGAGTTTGGGAAGTTAAAATCTCAATTGTTAAATAGGTTAATCCCTCTTTATTTGGTTTTATTTTTAAATAAAAAATATTATTCTCTTTCTTAAAGAGAAATCTTTGATTTTGATAATGGAGAAAAATGAAGCATTCCTTTAAATTTTCTTCCTTTATTTTTATTTCAATAATAATTGAATCATTAATGGATAAACTGGGCAATTCCTCTAAGGAAAATAAATTTTTAAAGAAACTGGAGTCAATAGTGATTGAAGATTTATTTTTTAGATTAATAAAATCAATTTCCGGAGCAGTATCTAAATTGGGAAAAAAAGAGTTTATTGGCGAAATTTTATAAAATTGATATTTACCATTTTCTTTTCTTAAAATAATCTTTTTTTGTGCACAGATGGGATAGATTTTTTCATACTCTGTTATGCCGTAATTAATTTTTCTAATACTTTCTAAAACTCCCGTATCATTAAAAAATATCTGCCAAAGGGAATCATACTGAATAATTGCTATTACGTGACGCATAGAATCTAAATGAATGATTTCACAAAAAGTATCTTTATTTTCAACAAAAAATTTTGACGAATCAAAAGAGAAGGTATCGTAACTTATTCGATAAAAACCAATAAGATGAGCGATTTTTTCAAAAACTTTTTGATTTCGATAGATAGTATCACAAGGAAGAAGAAGAGAAGAATAAAAGAAATCTATTGGTCTTTTTTCTAAAAAAGAATAAATCGAAATAATTTTCTTATTTTCTTTTAAAAATTGGTTAACTAATTCTTTATCATCCTCAAAGATATTTTCCTTTTGGCAAAAGATAAAAAAGATTACAAAAAATATTATTTTCCTCATAAATAAGAAGGGGAGACGGTTAAAAATTCCGCCTCCCCTTTCCTTTTGAGGTTTTTAGTTGTTGATTATTAACTTATATCTTTCGGTTAGATTATTTATCTTTACAGTTAAGAAATAAATGCCATTTTTCAGTTCTTGGGGAATTCGGAATTGATAATTGTGGCTTCCTTTTGGAAGATTTTTATTTAATAAATTCATAATTATTCTACCATTAACATCAGTCAAAGAGATATCTACTTTTGTCTCTTTTTCTAAATTAAGCGCAAGATAAGCATGTTTTCTAATCGGATTGGGATAGACTTTTAAGGCAAATAATTTATTTTCTTTTGTTTCCACAATACCGGTTTCTAAATATTCCCTTGGAACCTGATGAACAACAAATGGGTTCATAGACATCGCTCCTTCACCTTGGACATAAAATCCCGAAACTAAATCAACTAAATAGACAATCCAACACATATCATCAACAATTGGAGCTAAGAACGGAAATCTCTTTGAAGTTTGGTCAGGTTCAGTAATTCTTTTTGGTGGTGCCCAAGTTAAACCACCATCGGTAGAAGCAGTTCCCCAAATATCAGCTCTTAATCTTTGAGTTGTTGGCTCATAATTTACTGGATCAAACTGTTCCCAAACTACATAAAGATTCCCATTTTGTAAGTTTTGACCAATAGATGGTCTACCAGCAAAAATAGCATTATAACCAACAGTAGCTGCTAAGGTTTCGGGCATAATTCGGCAAATTCTTGTTAATTCCGGATTTCTTCCTGGTACATAATGCCACATTTCCACTGGAATTACTCTACCAGTATCTCTTATATTAGGTGTGAAACAGAGAACGAAATTAGGTCTATCTTCTCTATCAAAGAAACCTCCCACAGAAGGTAGCCAAAGTTCAGGTAATGTTTCGCTTCCCGGTGTAAAAATTTCTGGAAATGGAAAAGGAATTACATCACTCCAAGTTTCGCCACCATCAGTGGAAATTCTATAAGCACCGCTATCTGGGCCTGTGCCATCCCATTCTGTCCAGAAAATTACTACTTTATCACTTGTTTTAGAAGCAAATATTCCGTGGGCATCGCCTTGGGGAGCAATAGGTTCACCGGGTTGAGGAGCAATCAATCTTGGTTCTTCCGGAGTTGGCCAATCACGCATTCTAATATAAAAAACTCTTTCTCTTGCTCCTCCTGGGTCATCTTCAACTGCTGCTACATGAATCCAACCGTTACTTGTTATAGCAATGGGTGGCCATAAATAACCTTCTTGGCAATCACCATAATCAAAGATTCCTTGTCCGGGAGCAATATCTTTTGCAATTCTTGGAACGAGATATTGAGTGCCGGCAACATGTCCAACAATAAATTCGTTTCCTTCCATTGGATTAACATCAATATTTCCAAAACCGCAACGGGCATTAATTGCGTCAATCCCATCTTGACCAAATGCCCAAGACTGGGTAGCACGATCGTAGAAATTATATCTCATATTTCTGTCGGGAAAATTAGATGGTTGGAGAGAAGTCATTCCTGTCACATGAACACCGCGACCAGGATCGTTATAAATTCTTTGTCGCATATGGCTGTTAAACTGCCAATCATAAGTGGTGAAGAAAACAGTATCTACTCTGCCAACCGGTTGCCAGGTAGGAAGAGGGGTTCTTTCTTTAATTATTTTCGTTTCTTTTACTTTTGGAAAATCGGCTTTCAATTCGGGAGGAAGAGCTTTTATAGGAATTAAATATTCTTTAGGAAGGGCAAATACAATTAATAAAGGAATAAAAATAATTAATAATTTGCGCATTTTTCCTCCTTTTAATTTATTATTATTTTTTTCTTATATATTTTCTTTCCGTCATTAAATAGGCAAAAATAAGTGCCTTTTCTTCCCTCAGCATCCCAAGTTAATTTATAATTTCCTTTTTCTTTTGTCGTATTTTCTAAAATTTCTACCATTTTACCACTAATGTCAAAAATAGCAATTGTTATTGGTGAAGATTTTGGTAGTGAATAGATAATATTGATTTTTTTACTCGCTGGATTAGGAGAGATAAAAAAATTGGGTTTTGGAGAATATTTATTATTATTTTCCGCAATACCAACTTCCACAAGTAAAGAGCACGGAACTCGGAAATAAAGAACTGGGTTATTAGTAACTACTCCTTCTTGCTGTGGAACACCACCAGCATCTTTATCATTAATATAAGTAATATGTAAATAGCCGTCAACAGCAAAAGGTGCTAAGGAGAAGTAATCATCATCTTCACACATTCCAGGAGGGGCTCCAGGACTGGGTGAGTTTGTTAAATTTAATACTTCACCAATTCTTCCTTTTACTCCCCAAGTTCTTCCACCATCAGTAGAAACTGCGGCATACAATTCTCCGTTTATTCTTCTTCCTTGAGAAATGTCATTGGTATCTAAATTACCAACCCAAACACAATAAAGATTTCCATAATTATCAATTGCTAATTGTGGTCTATCAGCCGGTCTTCGCCAAGCATCATTATTAACATTGGGATAAGGCGAATACCACCAGGAGTCACCAACTACTTGTAAATGTCCGATACCGGATACCAAAGTTATTCCAGTTTCTTCACTCCAATGTCTAATTCTTGAAAAGCCAGGATAAGTTGCCGGTCCTTGGCTACCAACCATTGATAAGATTTCTGTCCAAACAACGTGTAAATTGCCGTTTAAATCATAAATAGCGTCACAATCAGCATAGGCAAATTCATGAGGCAAAGTATCGGTTGGGTATGGATAGTTTGTAATTTGCCTCGGCGGTTGCCAAGTAGCACCACGGTCATAAGATTCTCTTATCCAGACATTTTGTAAAACTTGCGAATGTATTTCTGGTAGATCAGAAGTATAGGCAATGACTACTTTATCACCATTTGGTTGGGCATATATATCACCAGAGAGACAAGCCATTACTGTATCATTCATTATTGGCATCCAATTAGTAAAAGTATTACCACCGTCGGTAGAACGGGAGTAATAGAAATCTTCTGAAGCACCGGCAGTTGGTGGCCTTCCGTATCCTAAAACATGAATAATTCCATTGTTACCAATTGTGCCATGTGGCCAAATAATTTCGTGACCATAAGGTGAAAGATTTACATCGGGTTCAATTGGGTCACCAAATATTCCTGTTTGGGGAGCAATTTCAATTGTTAAAGCCGAATAGGTTACACCTTCTCTTGTATGATGGAAAAAGCAGCAAGCCTTTCCATCAGGAAACATTCCAAAAGTTACATATCCTGCTCGATAATTACCACTTGCTTGAACTCCCATTCCTAATTGGACAGTATCATCAAAATAGGCATTATAATAACAATAACGATTTGGATAAGAAGAATTTGAATCAGGTGAGTGCATCCAATCAAATCCCCAAGTATTGTTAGCAAACTCTATCCTTGAGCCCAAAGTGCCATTAGATTGATAATCAATAAAAGTTCGTGAAAGAAGAATTCCTGGTGAAGTAGTGAAAGTAAGAGAAGTGTTAACTGGTAAAAAGATTTTTTCTAGGCCGGTAGAAAAGGGAAGAGGAGAGTATGGTTGGCGATATTGAGAAGTTAAAAATTCACTTTTTGGTAAAGAAAATAAAAAAGGAATAAAAAAAATAAAAATACTTATTTTTTTCATATTTTCCTCCTTTTTATTTAAGTCTAAATTTATAAGGAATACTTACCCAAACTCTTACCGGCATATCTCTTTGTTTTGCTGGTGTGAATTTTGCTTGTCGGGCGGCGTCCATTGCTGCTTTATCTAACTCGGGATTTCCAGAAGATTTCAAAATTCTCACATCGGCAATACTTCCATCTATATCTACCAGTGCTTCTACCACCACATCTCCTTCATGACCTAATTGGCGAGCAATTTCCGGATATACTGGTTTTGGTAAATATACTTCTTTAGGTTTTACTTCTACCTTCCAAAAAGGAACAATAGGTATTTCTGTTTCTTCTGTCTTTTTATATATCTCACTAAATTCAGTTTTCCCAATAGAGGTAACTTCTTCTGCTTCTTCACCTGTTTGTGCTTCAGAGACCACAGCAATTTTGGGTCTTTCGACAGGTGGCGGTTCAGCAATTTGTTCTAACTCCGGTGGTAATTGTTCTAAAATCGTTCCCACTTCTTTTTTAGGAATATAAGGACGATAGAAAAATTCCTTAGGAAAAATTATAAAAACCAATAAGACAAATGCCAACGCAAGTATTAACCCCACACGAAACATTAGGGAATAATACTCGTCCCATTCAAAAATTTTGTTGTTCATAATTCACCTCCCAATTTTTTATATTCAGTAGCAAATACTACTTTAAAAGCCTGGGCTTCTTTTAGGGCCTCTAATACGTCATTTATTCTTCCGTAGTCTACATCGCTATCAGCCATAATTTCTGCTATTAATTCTGGATTATCAGCAATTTTTAAAAGCATTACGTTTGTAACACCGGTTAAATCTAATACATTATCATCAATAGTAATTTTTCCGGTTTTATCTACCCAGATATGGGCAACATTTCTTCTTTTTATCAATCTTTCTGTTGCTTCTGCCTGTGGTAAGTTTACCTTTAGTCCTATTTCTGTTCTTAAAACAGTAGTAAGCATAAAAAAGATGATTAGAAGAAAAGCAATATCACCAGTAGAAGCACTCGGTATTTCGGGAGTTTCTCTTTTAATTAAAAATTTTTTCATCATTATTCCTCCTTCACAGGAGTCAGACTAATTTTTTCAGCCTTTGCTAATTTTAACTGGTCAAAGGCATCAATCATAATTTTATAAGGAGCCTTTCGAGAGACTTTTAAAGCAACAACCAATTCCGGATTTTTACTTAACGCTTCTTGAACAATTGATTTAATTTCCGGAATAGTGACTTTTTGGTCACCAATCATGACTTCGCCATAAGGATTTACTGTTATTATTAAAATATTTTCTTTTTTTACCTTAACTTCCGCTCCTTTTGGCGGAAGAACAATTTTTAAACCCTTTTCGCGAGAAAAAATAGAAGTTACCATAAAGAAAATAATCAATAGAAAGGCAATATCGCCAGTAGAAGCTGTGGGAATAGAAATTTTTTGTTCACTTTTTCTTTTAAACATGTTGTTGTTTTGTTAAATATTCAATTAAAGTAGCTGCTGATGTTTCCAAATCACGGGTGTAGCTGTTGATTTTCATTTGGTAAAGAATGTGAATAATTGCTAACGGAGCAGCAATCATTAATCCCCACTTAGTGGTTATAAGAGCTTCAGAAATACCTGAAGCCACTACTGCTGGTTCTACTTCTCCTACAGCTGCTACCGCTGCAAAAGCGCGAATCATTCCGGTAACTGTACCTAAAAACCCAAAGAAAGGAGCTACCATAGTTAAACCACCCATCAAATTCATTCCTCGATCTAGGAAACCTAATTCCGAGAGACCTGCTCGGGTAACAGCCTCTTCCATGGCACTCCTACCTTCTTTTGCTTTTTCCAAGGCTGCAAGAAGAACCCGAGATACTGGGCTGCGGGTTTTTTGGCAAAATTTAGTTCCTGCCTCTATTCCTTCTTTTTCAATTAAAGAAATAAGTTCACGGGTAAATTTTTTAGCATTTAGGGAAGCAACAATGAAAAGAGTAATAAACCGTTCAATAACTAAAGCAATACCAAGAATGGCACATGCTAATAAAAACCACATTATACCACCACCCTTAATGAATTCCTGTATCATCTTTCCTCCTTATTTAGTTTCCTTTAAAATATTAAAAAAAATAAATAAAAAGTCAATAAGATTAAATTTCTTCCAAAAATTTGTATTCATCATATTTAAATTTGGGATTCATTTTTAATTCTAAATGAACCCCGATTTTCTTGATAAGTTGATTTAATCTTTCATTCCATTCATTGGTTAAAAATTCATAAAGATAGGGAGAAACCAACAGAAGAATTTTTTTCCCTTTTATTTTTTCAGTTTTATTTATTAAATAACTTTCAATTTTTAAACAAACTTCGTACCGATCCAAAATTCTCCCTCTACCTTTACAAGCTGGACATTCTTCGCAAAGGGTAAAAAATAAACTCGGTCGAGTTTTTTCTCGGGTCATTTCCACTAATCCAAAACGGCTTAATTTACCAAAATCAGCTTTTGCTCGGTCATTAGCTAAACATAATTTTAATTCCTGATATACTCTTTCCCGATTTTTTTGTTCACGCATATCAATAAAATCAATGATAATCAGACCAGATAAATCTCGCAATCTAATTTGGCGAGCGATTTCAGCAGCTGCTTCTAAATTTGTTTGCAATATCAATGTTTCAGGATCTTCTTCAGAAGCAAAGCTTCCCGTATTTACATCAATAGTGACTAAGGCTTCGGTTTGGTCAATAGTGATAAAGCCACCACTTTTTAAAGGAATTTCTCTTGCCAGTGCTTTTTCTAACTCTTCATCAATTTTGAATTTCTTAAAAATAGGTTCTTTATCTTCATAAAAAATAATTTTATCTTTATTAAACAATTCGGGAGTATAATTTTTTATATAGTTACATATTTCATAATAAAGATTTCGGTCATCTATATAAATAGCTTCGGTGTCCAAAGTATAAAGATCCCGCACAATTTTTAATGCTAATTTTGGTTCTCTATAAAGCAAACGGGGAGCTCGGGATTTCTGAAATTCTCTTTCAATTTCTTCCCATTTGCCTTCTAAATAATGATAATCTCGAACAATTACCTCCTCGGGCATATTTTCAGCTGCTGTCCGAATAATTAATCCACGGTTAGGTTTTTTTAATTTTTTAGCAATCTCTTTTAACCGATTTCTTTCTTTTTTGTTAGCAATCCGTTGAGATACGCCAATGCGGGAGATAGTAGGGAAAAATACCACATATTTACCAGGCAAATGAATAAAAGAAGTTAAGCGAGCGCCCTTTTCACCAATTTGTTCTTTGACTACTTGACAGAAAATTTGATCACCAATATTTATCGGTAATTCTTCTTTTTTAGGTCTTTTAATTTTTTCTTCCTCTTCCTCTAAGTCAATTCCAAATATTTCTTCAGGTATTTCTGCTAATGGCAAAAAGCCATTTTTCCTTAAGCCAATATTTACAAAAGCCCCCCGCAATCCTTTTACAATATTTTCCACTTTTCCTTTAAATATTTTTCCCACATTATTTTCAATTCCTTCACGTTCAATATAAAACTCTACTAAACGACCGTTCTCTAAAATTGCTACTCGGGTATCATTAAATTTGTGAGTGATTATAATAGTGGTTTTAGGTTTAATCATCTTCTAAAGGTGTTATTAATTTATCATTTTTTATCAGATAATGTTCTACTCTTTTAATGGATAATAATTTTATTGTCTCCTCTTCTAAACCCAAGATTTTACTAAGAGTAGGGTAAAGCTTTACTCCTGGTTGGAAAGGTAAAAGGATTTCTAAAATGTTGTCAGAAATTTTAACAGAGTAATAAGAAGAATTAACTAAATTTATATTTTTTTTAATCGATTCTGGTAAGATAATTTGATATTTTAAAAATTTGATTGACTTCCCCAAACTGGGAGTCTCTTTTTTTATTTCTTTGAAATCAATAACTATTAAATCTTTTGGCATATAACTACCTAAATCTTTTATTAAATTACCATTATAATCAATTTTTAGAAAAATGTCAAAATATTCGCCTTCCGAAATTACCCCTACTGGGAGAGGCGGACCAAAGGAAACTAAATATCGTGGAGAAAAACCCGATGAAGAAAGTACGGGCAAACAAGCTCTTCTTATTGTCCGATAGATTGCACGAACAATATCTAAATGAGAAGCAAAACGGAAGTTTTCTTCTACTTTAAATTTTACTCGGAACCTTTTGTAAATAGAAAGGGAAGAAGGTGGTTTTAAAAAAGTTGAAAATTCTTTGGATAAAATGGTTTCTTTTTTGGTAATTTTGAAAGAACAAAATTCTGTTTTTTCTTGATAAGATAGGGCTTTTTGATAACTCTCAATAAAAAAATTCTTGGATAAACCAATATCAATGAATTCCCAAGGTAAGGGTTCATTGGGTTTTCTTTCTTTGAGATAATTTTCTTTATCAATTTGATTTTTGGAAAAACTATCTATCCACAATTGATATTTAAAATATTCTGTCCAATCTTGAAAAAATCCTTGGTTCTTAAAAATGTCTTCGATAACGAAGGATACTTTCTCGTCTCCTCTTGCTAAAACTGCTTGAATTTCGGATTGTTCAAAATTTTCATATCTTATTCGAACGTTTTTGGATTTTACTAAACTTTTTAAAATTTTAATTTTTTCTGAAAGTAAACCTTTATCTTCAAAACCACAGAATTGAAAAGGAGTATGAGGTTTAGGAATAAAAGGAGAAATAGAGATTCGTAACTCCTTATTTCTAGCAATTTTTCCTAAAAAATTTAAGAAATAAGCAATTTCTTTTATATCTTCTTCTTTTTCTGTAGGTAGGCCAATCATAAAATAAAATTTGATTCCTTGCCAATTATTTTTTATCAAAGTCTCAGTTGCTTGAATAATCTTTTCGTTAGAAATTTCTTTGTTGATGACCTTTTTTAAACGAGAAGAAATTGTTTCCGGAGCGAAAGTAATTCCGGATTTTTTAATAAATTTTAGCTGGTTAATAATTTCTTCGTTGAAATCTTCGCCCCGAAGGGAAGGAAGGGAAAGGGCAACTAAATAAGGATGTAAAATTTCATTTAAAGAACTTAAAAGAAAAGCTAAATTAGGATAATCACCAGCCGAAAAAGAGAGTAAAGAAATTTCTTCGTAACCGGTAGCTTTTATTGCCTTTAAAGCTAATTTTTTAATTTCTTCAATTGGTCGAATTCTTACTGGTCGATTAACAAATCCTGCTTGGCAAAAGCGACATCCTCGACCACAACCGCGAGAGATTTCAATTGTTAAATGATCGTGAACAATTTCGCAAATTGGTACTAAAGGAGGAAAAGGGAAATCTTCTTCTTTTAATTCTTTTATGTATCTTCTTTTTATCACTTTTTCTTTTTTATGAATTAATGGTACATAAACACCTTCTAAATTTGCCCAATTTTCTAATATTTCTTTTTTGTTATTTTTAAAGGTCCGATAAATTTCTACCATTTCTAAGATTACCTCTTCTCCGTCACCGATAACGAAGGCATCAATAAAAGGTGTCATTGGTAATGGATTTACAGTACATGGCCCGCCAGCAATAATTAATGGTGAATTAGTATCGAGACGTTCTTCTGTACGCAGTGGTATTTTACCCAAAGATAAGCAATATAATACGTTAGGATAATTTAATTCTGATTGTAAAGAAAATCCGATAATATCAAATTTAAAAAGAGGTAATTTGTTTTCTAATGAAAAAAGAGGAATATCATGTTTTTTTAATTTTTCTCCAAAATCTAAAGCCGGAGCATAACTTCGTTCACAGATAGTGTTTTTGTGATAATTTAGTTTGGAATAAAGAATTTTTAACCCATAATTCGACATTCCAATTTCATAAATTTCTGGAAAAACTAAACAAACTTTAACAGTATCTTTTTTTATTGAAAGAGGAAAAAGATTGTATTCGCCTCCAGTATATCTAATAGGTTTAGTAACTAAGGGTAAAAGATTTAAAATTTTTTTATCATTCTTATTCACCTTCAATACTTTCTAAATAATAATCATCTCCTTTTTTAAAAAGAATTTTTGGAGAAGAACATTTAGGACAGATATAAAGGAATTTTAAATTTGCTTCACCGTAATAACCACAATTTTTGCATTCAATTTCCGGTTTTTCTTCTGACACAGCTACTTGGCTGGTTTTTGCGAGAGTATCCTTTAATCCTTCTTTTAACCAGAAAACAAACTGTTCTTTATTAATTAACGTTAAACTACCAATTTTTATATTTATTTTATAAATTTTTTTAATCTGATACTTTTTACATACCTGATGAATTACTCTAATGAGTTGTTGGGCACAAGCAAATTCATGCATTTTTTAAAAATTTTACTATTTTCTCTATACCTTTACCCTTTTTAGCAATTGTTCCTATAACCGGAACTGAAGGTTTAATTTTCTTTATATCTTTCTTAAATTTATTTAAAGAAACCCCCATTTTTTTCGCTAAATCAATTTTATTAATCACAACCATATCGGCTTCTTTAAAAATGTAGGGATGTTTAACAACCGTGTAAGGGCCTTCGGTACAAGAAAAAACTACTATTCGATAATGAGCACCAAGAGGAAATTCTGCCGGACAGATTAGATTGCCAACATTCTCAATAAAAAGAAGATTGATATCTTTTAAAGGTAAATTTTTTATTGCTTCATTTACTAATTGAGCATCTAAATGACATTCCTTACCAGTGTTTATTTGGATTACTTTAGCACCATTTTTTCTAATTAAATCAGCATCGATTTTCGTAGTTAAATCTCCAGCAATTACAGCAATATTATATTCTTTTTTTAATTTTTTAACAACTTGACAAATCAAAGTTGTCTTCCCGCTGCCGATAGAACCAAGAATATCAATGGCCTTTATTCCGTATTGATTAAAGATCTTTTTATTTTCCTCGGCGATCTCCTTGTTTTTTCTTAACAGACTTTCTTCTAATTCAATATCTAAAATTTCACCATCTTTTGGTTTGATAATTTTCATAATTAAATTTTAATAATAAATTGACTTTTTTCAATGATGAAATTATAATTGGTAAATGAAGCGAGTAGTAAATCAAAAAGAAATGTCAGAAATTGATCGAGAATCAGCTGAGAAATGGAATATTCCTACTATTATTCTGATGGAAAATGCAGGACGAAGTGTTGTTGAATATCTAGAAAAAATCTATAATATTTCTGAAAAAGATTTTCCTAATAAAAGTTTTCTTATCTTCTGTGGGAAAGGAAATAATGGTGGCGATGGGTTTGTTTGTGCTCGGTTTTTACTAAATAAGGGAGCGGAAGTTAAGGTTATTTTGTTGGGAAAGTTTAATGAATTAAAAGGAGATGCGCGGATAAATGCTGAAAGATATAAAAATATGGGTGGCGAGATAATTGAAACGGAAGACGAAACTTTTTCTTTTAGTAATCTCTTACAAGATAGTAAAAAAGAGATTTATATAATTGATGCCATTTTTGGCACCGGTTTTAAAGGAGAGGTATCGGGGATATATAAAAGGGCGATTGAGTTTATTAATCAAAAAAGTTGGCCAATAATCGCTGTTGATGTTCCTTCGGGAGTAATGGATAATGGTAAAGTGGCCAATCTTTGTGTAAAGGCAGATATTACGGTAACTATGGGTTTTATGAAAAGAACTTTGGTCTTACCACCGGCGAGAGATTTTGCCGGAAAAATATTTGTTGGTGATATTGGGACTTTTTATGAATATTTTAATAATCAGGGCAATACCTATTTAGTAGAAGAAAGAGATATAAAAAAAATTTTACCAGTAAGAGTAAGTTGGGGACATAAAGGAACATTTGGAATGTGTTTGGTAATTTCTGGTTCTCGCGGATATAGCGGAGCCGCTTGTCTGACAGCTTTGGGAGCTTTAAAAATCGGTTCGGGTTTAGTGTATCTAGCCACACCAAACACAATTATTGATGTTGTTGAAGCAAAACTTACAGAAGTAGTAAAAGTTTCGTTAGATTGGGAAGATGGTTATTCGTTGACTAATTTAGAAAAGATTAGCAATTTGCTTAGCAAGATAGATGCAGTAGCAATTGGCCCAGGCATAGGTACTGCTGAAAAAACAAAAATATTTGTGAAAGAAATTCTCGCTCTTATAAGCCAAAGAAAAATTCCCATAGTTGTTGATGCTGACGGTATCAATTGTTTGGGTGAAAAAGTGGATTTATTAAAAGATTTAACAAAAAATACCGACATAATTTTAACTCCCCATCCTGGTGAGTTGAGTCGGTTAATTAAAATTTCTCCCGACAAGATTAATGAGGATAGAATAGAAATTGCTCGTTCTTTTAGCCAGGAATATAATGTTTATTTGGTTTTAAAAGGTTCACCAACAGTAATTGGAACTCCCCAAGGGATTGTTTATATCAATTCTACTGGAAATTCAGGATTAGCAAGTGGTGGTACAGGAGATGTTTTAACCGGTTTTATTACTGGTTTATTAGCTCAAAAATTAACGGCAGAAAAAGCCGCCATCACAGGTGTTTATCTTCACGGATTGGCCGCTGACGTAGCTTTGGAAGACCGAAGCGAATACGATTTTATCGCTTCTGATATCTTGCTTTATCTTCCCAAGGCGATAAAGAAAATTTTGGATGGTTAATTTCTTTTTATTTTTAATTTTGACAATTTATAATGAAAAATTATGGACAAATTATTTAGCCTTTGATACCGTTTTAACCATCACCGGCGATGAAAAAACAGTGTATGTGGGGGTAACCAATGGCATTTTATTATTTGATACTCAAAAAATAAAATACTTAAAAACATTGACAAAATTTGACGGAATCTTAGAAAATTTAAAATTAGTGGCCTATGACCGAGAAATAAACTCTCTCTGGTTAATAGATAATAATGCGAATTTAATGAATTATCATCCTTTTACTAAAAAAAGAGAAATTTTTAAATTAACCATAATACCAAAAGCGATCGGTGTTGGTAAACAATTTTTGTATTTTATTACCGATGATGCTAATTATTGTTGGGATAAAAAAAAGAAAAAATTATTTAAAATTGAAAAAATAAAAGATACCACTCTTTTTTGGTATGGCGAAAGGAAAAGGTATTTGCCTCAAGATTTTTCTTTTCTTACTCCTTATTATTATGTGGATAAAAATTTAAATAAGTACTTTTATAAGGAAGTTTTTTTAATAAAGAGGAATTTATGGGTAAGTGCGGATGGTTATGGAATTTTAGTTTTTGATATTGTAACTAAAAATTTGATAAAAGTTTTTCCTTTTAATAATAATTTAAGCAAAATAAAAAAAATCTTAAAATTGGAAGAAAATATTTGGTTATTGGGTGACGATTTTTTTATAAAAACGGCTAACGAAATATCTGAATGGCGTTTTTTTATTCTTCAATATAATAAATTTTATAACGAAGAGAAACCCTTGTTAAAAGATAAATTCTTAGAAATATTTTTTAAAAGACCTTTTGTCAAGTTTGCTGGTTTAGAAAATTCTTTTGCTTGTGCTTGGGAAAATAATATTTATCTTTTTTTGGAGACTTATTTTGAACCAATAAAAGTTGAAGTCCCTTGTTGGGTAGAAAACTTGTATCTTTTGAAAGATACTTTAATAATTTTAACCAATGAAGGTGTCTATCTGTTTGATTATCAAAATGGTAGGTTTTTGAATTGGATTAATCAACCGCCGGAAATGAAATTTGGTGTTTTTTCTTTTTTGCCGATAAAAAGAGATTGGTATTTTGGAATTCGGGGCGGATTGTTAATATATAGTAATCAGCAATGGGAAAAAATTATTATTCCTGGTGGAGATTTATCAATACCGGTAAGGGAATTAACTAATTTCGACAACTATTTAATAATGAATGTTAATAATCAAATCATTTTTTTTGATACTAAGAAAAAATTATTTCAATATTTAATAAAAGAAGATGGTTTAATTGGTGAAAATATCTATTCTTTAAAAGTGGATAATAATAAATTATGGATTGCCCACGAAAAAGGGATTTCTCTTTATGATTTGAGTTTACAAAAGAGAAAAGATTAAATGGGAAAAAAAATATTTCTTCCCTCTTTAATAATCTTTCTTCTAATGTTGTGTTTGCTTATTCTATATCAAAAAAATAATAAAATTCTGCCAATAAGAAATCCCCAATATCATTCTACTTTAAAAAACAAAGTAAATATTCTTTTGATAGCAAAAGATGCATTAATAATTAGCAAGAAAAAATTACCTAATGGCAAGGAGGAGTTAATATTGGAAAAGAGAGCTCGAAGTGATGTTATAAATATTGTTCATATCAATTTTGATAAAGGAAAAGTTAAGATTCTCAATATTCCTCGGGATATGTTGGTTAGCATTCCTAATTATACTAAGGAAAAATCTAATAAAGATTTTAATAATTTGGATAAGATAAATCACAGTTATTTTTATGGTGGAGAGTTTTTATTAATTAAAACAATAAAGAAAAATTTTAACATTGAGATTGATCGATATTTAACTGTTGATTTTGTCAGATTTCAGAAATTGGTCAATCTTTTGAAACCTTTTGTAAAAGTTTTTCGGGTAAGAAATGTAGAAGTTAATAATCCAGCAGATCTTCAAGAACTTCTAAAAAATCGTTATCGTTATCCCCATGATGATATTGACCGAAGTAGAAATTCATTATTTTTTATCAAATATATTAGTGAAAAGATTTATCCCCAAATAAATCTTTTAAATCTTGCGATTTTTAAGAAAATTTTTTGGGAAGTTTTTGAAGGAGCAACCGATTTGACGGATGATGACCTCACTAAAATTTTTGTTGAATTAAAAGAAAAAAATTTTGACCCTAAAAATATAGAATTGGGAGTAATGATTGGTTATCAAGCATATGTGTATTTAAATCGTTTTTCCAAAAATCTTTCTTGTTATTTGCCCATCTATGAGGAAATTGAAAAACAGATAGAATATTTTATCTATGATTCAACAAAGGTATCCCCTAAATTTTATCTAGACGACCGTGAGAAATTTTTTATCCCTGAATATGTTAAAAAAGATTATACTTTTCCCTTAGACACAATTAATCTAAAAATAGAGATTTCTAAATAATTTCGATGTTGCTTCTTTTTTATCGATGATAAACATTTTGTGTGTAGGAAGTAGGGATAAAAGGTCTAAGATGATTTTAAAGATAAATATTCGAAATTTAAATGAGTTATTAAGAAAATTCTGCTTAAAAATTGGGCCTCGGAATGTTCTCCTTTTTGAGATATATCTCAATTTAATCATGGGTATGATTATTTTAAAAACTTATAATCTTTATAAAATTAGCAAACCTATTCATAATATTTCTCTCTATAATTATGATATTTTGGTTTTAATTATAATACAAAGATAATGATAAAAAATTGTCTTGTTTTTAAAACATTAGTTTAAAAAGATTTTTTTAAGCAAGGAAAAGAAAAAGTAATGTAGAGGGATACATATGGGATAGGTTTTAAAATGATTTAAAAAATAATTTTCAGTGAAATTTTTCAATAATCTTCAAAATCTGATAAATAGCAATTTTCAAATCATTCTGGTTGGTAATTCGGTAATAATCTAGTGGAT
Organism: candidate division WOR-3 bacterium; assembly: GCA_039801725.1. Taxonomy (NCBI): domain Bacteria; kingdom Pseudomonadati; phylum Caldifarciminota; species Caldifarciminota bacterium. The sequence goes on from JBDRVE010000003.1 coordinate 45,047, forward strand.
TAATTTTTAACCAATAAGCTCAAAAGTTCTTTTTATAATATTCCCAAAATAAAAAATTAATTGAAAAATCTTATAAAATATCGCTTATCCTACAGATATTTGCTAAACAGTATTTTTAATACGGTATATTAGTGTAAAAATCTTATTAGTCTTCTTTTGTATTTTAAATCTCCAAAGTTTTTAAAAACTTGTTAAATAATCTTTAAACTCTTCTTTCCTTTAGTATTTTCTAACAAGTTGGTGTTGCTATTTTGATTATAATTTTTATTGACAATAAAAAATTGATTATTATAATAATAATGTGAAAGTATTAGATTTATTTAAAGATAATCGAATCGTAGCCGCAAAATTGAAAGGTAAATTAATCGATTTAACTTCTGATATTAACGAAGAAGATAAAGATGAAATAGAGCCGGTATATTTTGATAGCGAAGAGGGAAGAAATGTATTTTGGCATTCCTCTGCCCATTTATTAGCCCATGCGGTAAAATCTCTTTTTCCTTCGGTAAAATTAGGAATTGGACCAGCAATTGAAGATGGGTTTTATTATGATTTTTATAAAATTCCACCTTTTTCTGAAGGGGATTTTTCTTTAATCGAAGAAAAAATGAGAGAAATTGTAGAATTAGATTTACCTATTGAGCACTTGTATTTAAAGCGGGAAGAAGCAATTAAGTATTTTAAAGAAAAAGGAGAAGATTTCAAATTAGAAATTTTAAACGAAATACCGGATGAAAAAATTTCTGTATATAAACAAGGTGATTTTATTGATCTTTGTTTGGGACCTCATTTGCCGAGAACAGGAATGATAAAGGCTTTTAAACTTTTGAGTGTTGCCGGTGCTTATTGGAAAGGAGATGAAAGAAATCCAATGTTATCAAGGATATACGGAGTAGCCTTTCCAACAAAGAGTGAATTAGAAGAACATTTAAAATTTTTAGAAGAAGCAAAAAAGAGAGATCATCGAAAATTAGGAATCTCTTTAGAACTTTTTTCTTTTTTTGAAGAAGCAGGTAGTGGTTTAGTCTATTGGCTTCCAAAGGGTGCAATCTTGCGGAGAATTATTGAGAATTATTGGATTGAAAAACACTTAGAAAAAGGTTATCAACTTGTTTATACTCCTCATATTGCTCGGGAGGAATTATGGCGAATTTCGGGTCACATCAAGTATTACAATGAAAATATGTATTTTATTCCCCAGGAGAATGAGAACTATGTATTAAAACCGATGAACTGTCCTGGTCATATTTTAATTTATAAATCCAAAGTAAGAAGTTATCGAGATTTGCCATTAAGAATCTGTGAATTAGGAACAGTTTATCGACAAGAAAGAAGCGGCGTTTTATATGGGACTTTAAGGGTTCGAGGATTTACCCAAGATGATGCTCATATTTTTGTTACCCCTGAAATAGTGGAAGAAGAGATTGTTAATATTTTAAACTTTTCCTTAGAGATATTAAAAGATTTTGGTTTTAAGGAGTTTGATTTTGAACTTTCCTTACGGAGTTTATCGAAAAAAGAGAAATATATGGGAAGTGAAAAAGAGTGGGAAATGGCCGAAAGAGCATTAATAAATGCTTTAAAGAAATTAAATCTTTCTTATAAAGAAGCTTATGGTGAGGCTACTTTTTATGGACCAAAGATTGATTTAAAATTACAAGGATTTATAAAGAAAGAACAAGCAACAACAATTCAATTCGATTTTAATCTTCCTAAACAATTTAAAGTAACTTTTATGGGAAAAGATGGTTATCATCATGAAACAGTAATTATTCACCGAACTATTCTTGGCTCTTTGGAAAGGTTTTTAGGAATATTGATTGAATATTACGGTGGTGCTTTTCCTGTTTGGCTTTCACCAGTGCAAGTAGTAATAATGACAATAACTGAAAAAGAGATTCCTTATGCCAAAAATATTTATGAAAAGATAAAAAATGAAAAAATAAGGGTAGAAACTGATTTTCGTTCGGAAAAGATTAATTATAAAATTGCTGAACACGAAAGAATGAAGGTGCCTTATATGATAATTTTAGGTAAAAAAGAAGTAGAAAACAAATGTTTGAGTGTTCGGAAAAGAAAAGAAGGAGATATTGGTAGGATGGATTTAGAAGGTTTTATTAAAATGATAAAAGAAGATATTGAAAAAAGGAGGTGAACTTATTAGCAACAAAAACTGGCGAATAAATGAGAATATAAAAGCATGCCAAGTAAGAGTAATTGATGAGAATAAAAGAAATTTGGGAATTATGCCACTAAAAGAGGCTTTAAAATTAGCGCGGGAAAAGAACTTAGACTTAGTAGAGGTTGTTCCAAATGCTTCGCCACCAGTTTGTTACATTGTAGATTACGGTAAATTTAAATATGAACAGCAACAAAAAGAAAAAGAATTGAAAAAGAAGCAGTTGGCTTCAGTTCTGAAAGAAATAAGGCTTTCACCAAAAATAAATGAACATGATTATCAAACGAAATTAAATCAAATAAGAGAATTTTTAGAAGCAAAACAGAGAGTAAGGGTAACTATTGTTATGCGTGGCCGGGAATTAATCCATAAAGAACTGGGATTAAATTTGGTAGAGAAACTTATTAAAGATATTGAAGAATTTGGTTATTTAGAAAATAAACCAAAATTTTTGGGAGAAAGCGGTCATGTTATTCAGTTGACCTTTTTACCTGGTAAAAAAATTATTAAAAAAGAAGAGGAGCGAAAAGATGAAGTTAAAAACTCATAAAGGTTTAAAAAAAAGAATAAAAGTAACCGGTACAGGAAAAATTTTACATTGGCGAGCTGGTAAATCCCATTTACTGGCCAAAAAAACACAAAAGAGAAAAAGGCGACTATCTTTAAAAAAGGAATTTAGTAAAAAGGATGAAAAAAGAATTAAGAAATTGATTCCAGGAGTTTAAGGAGGTGAGAGTATGCCAAGGGTAAAAACTGGACCTTATACCAGAAAGAGAAGAAAAAAATGGTTGAAATATGCTAAAGGTTATTGGGGTGGTAAACATCGTCTGTATAAAACAGCACGTTTACAGGTAATGAAGGCGTGGCTTTCGGCTTATCGAGAAAGAAAACGGAAGAAAAGGGTTTTTCGAAGATTATGGATTACCCGATTGAATGCAGCTTTAAGACCTTATGGAATTACCTATTCTAAATTTATTTATGGTTTAAAACTTGCTAACATTACTCTTAATCGAAAAACTCTTTCGGAATTAGCAATTAATAATCCTCAAGAATTTGAAAAAATTGTTGAATTAGTTAAAGCACAGTTAAATTGAACGAGGAATTAGAAAGAATTATAAAAGCTGCCGAAGAAGAACTCTCTTTAATAAAAGATTTAACTGCTTTAGAGAATTTTCGTATTAAATATTTAGGAAGAAAGGGGGAGTTAACAAATTTTTTAAGGAAAATAAAAGATTTATCTATTGAAGAAAAAAGAACCTTAGGAAAAAAAGCCAATGAATTTAAGGAATATTTAGAAAAGGTAATTGAAGAAAAAAGAGGTCTTTTAAAAGAAGAAAAAAGAGAAGTTTTTTTTGATTATACTTTACCGGGAAGGAAATTTTGGTTAGGACATAAACATCCAATAACTCAGGTTATGGAAGAATGTATTGATATCTTTGTACGAATGGGATTTAAAGAAGAACAGGGACCGGAAATAGAGGATGAATGGCATAATTTTACTGCCTTGAATATTCCGCCTTTACATCCGGCAAGAGATATGTTTTCCACGTTTTATCTTCCTGATGGTCGGTTATTAAGAAGCCATACTTCTCCTGTCCAAATAAGAGTAATGGAAAGAGAAAAACCACCAATAAGAATTATTGCTCCGGGACGAGTTTTTCGTCCGGATGATTTTGATGCTTCCCATTCACCTGTTTTTCATCAGATCGAAGGACTTTATGTAGATACCGACGTGACTTTTTTAGATTTAAAAGCCACCTTGGAAGAATTTTGTCATTTATTTTTTGGTAAGGAGGTAATAATAAAATTCACTCCTTCTTATTTTCCTTTTACTGAACCGAGTGCTGAAGTATCAATTTCCTGTTTGAAATGTTTAGGCAAAGGTTGTCCTCGCTGTCGGGGTAAGGGATTTTTAGAAATTTTAGGTTGTGGAATGGTTCATCCCCAAGTTTTAAAAAATGTGAATATTGATCCGGAAGTTTATAGCGGTTTTGCTTTTGGTTTAGGAGTAGAAAGACTTGCCATGATCAAGTTTCAAATAGATGATATAAGACTTTTTTATCAGAATGATCTAAGATTTTTATCTCAATTTTAAAAACCATAAACTGTTTTCTTAATGAATTGAGAATCTTTTCGCCAATTTTCTTTTACTCTTACCCAAAGTTCTAAATAAATTTCTTTACCTAAAAAAGCCTCAATTCTTTTTCGTGCCATTTCTCCCAATTTTTTCAATGCCTTACCTTCTTTGCCGATAATAATCTTTTTTTGAGAAAGTTTTTCGACATAAATAGTTGCCCGAATATAATCTTTTCCACTTTCTCTTTCTTTAAATTCTTCTACTTCCACAGTAGTACAATAGGGAATTTCTTCACCGTAAAGATTAAAAATTGCTTCTCTAATAAACTCCGCTACGAAAAATCGTTCATTCTTCTCGCTAATTATATCAGTTTCGTAATAAGGTTCCCCATCTTTTAAATACTTGACGATCCCTTCCTTTAATTCTTCAATGCCAACATTTTTTAGGGCTGAAATAGGGTAAATTTCCGAAAATCCCATTTGATTATAAGTTTCTATTAATGGTAAAATTAAATCTTTTTTAACCAAATCTACTTTATTTATTGCTACCAAACAAGGTTTTTCTTTTTCTTTTATTTTTTTTATTATTTCGTTTTCTAAATCATCGGGGGGACCAAAAGGTTCACAAACAAAAAGGGTAACATCTGAGGATTCTAGACTTTCATCAATCTCTTTTGTCATGAATTCATGCAATAGATATTTGGGTTTTAGAAGTCCGGGAGTATCCAAAAAAATAATCTGATAATCTTTTTCGGAGAGAATTCCTAAAATTTTATGACGAGTTGTTTGTGGTTTAGGCGAAACAATAGATAGAGGGGTATTTAATAAGCGATTTAAAAGTAAAGATTTTCCTACATTTGGTTTTCCAAAAATTCCACAGTAGCCAACTTTCATATGCCCATCCTTCTAAATTTTTCAATTCTTTTATTTAAGATTTCTTCTTTTGATAATTTTATAAGTTCTCTTAAATTTCTTAAAATTGCTTCTTTTAAAATTGCCGCTGCTTCTTCCCAATTTTGGTGGGCACCTCCGAGAGGTTCTTTAACAATTTCGTCAATAATTCCAAATTTTAATAAATCTTGGGCAGTTAATTTAAGCATTTCAGCAGCTTTTTCTGCTTTTGAACCATCTCGCCATAAGATAGAAGCACAGCCCTCAGGAGAGATGACTGAATAAATAGCATTTTCCATCATTAGTACCCGATTGCCAATCGCAATTGCTAGAGCACCTCCGGAACCGCCTTCGCCAATTACTACCACAACAATAGGAACAGTTAATAGTGACATTTCTTTGATTGTTTCTGCGATCGCTTGTGCCTGGCCTCTTTCTTCGGCACCAATTCCTGGAAAGGCACCGGGAGTGTCAATAAAACTAATTATGGGTAAATTGTATTTCTCGCCAAGTTTCATTATTCTTAATGCCTTTCGATAACCTTCAGGATGAGGCATCCCAAAATTTCTTTTCAATTTCTCTTTTGTATCCCTTCCTTTTTGATGACCAACAATTACACAACCAATATCTTCAATCTTTCCTAATCCACCAACAATTGCTAAATCATCACCAAATCTTCTATCGCCATGAAGTTCAATAAAATCTTCGGTAATTCTTTCAATATAATCTAAGGTGTAAGGTCTTTGCGGATGTCTTGCTAGTAATACCTTTTGCCAAGGAGTAATTTTTTCAAAAATTTTTTTCTTAACTTTTATTAAGGCATTTTCTAACTTTTTTATCTTATCTTCATTGCCATTTTTTTTTGCCTCTTCAATTTTTTCTATTAATTTCGCAATCGGTTTTTCAAAATCTAGATACTCTTTCATTTTATTTTTCCAAAACTTATTCCTAAATGATGGGAAGAAGATAAAGATTTTAAAATTCGGTAGGCATATGATATTTTTAAAATATTTCTTTTTAAAGGATTTATGGAAAAGCCGACATTAAAAATTCTATTATAAAAATTATAACCAGTTTTTAAATCAATTATTGGATTGGGTTTCAATTCTAAACCCAACTTTAAATAATTCTTTTTTTCTCTTAAATCTCGGCTAAATTCTAAGTAATTTTTTAAAAAATCTATTGGTGAAAGTTTTAAAGTTAAATTTAAATTATTTGGTGGATAGAAATTTTGGGAGATATAGTGTAAGGGCAAAGAAAGATTAGTAAAACTTATAGAACCTGTTAGATATTTAATTGGTGAATAATCAATTCCGAAATCAAAGCCAAAGGAATAATCAGAATAAATATACAAAGTTGAATAATAAAATTTTAAAGAGAAACCAACATTAAAATTTTTTAAGAGTTTTTTAATTATAGAAAAAGAAAGAACATAGTCTTCGGCTGAATAATAACCCCAAAAATCAGTAGGATATTTTCCTCTTCTTTCAATTTCGCCATATTTAAAATTTACAATTTCTAACCCGTAATTAATTAAATTTGTTTCTCTTAAAAGAAGGAGAGAAATTTGAGAAGTGGATAGAGGATAAGAACTGTAATTTATTTCTACTAAAAAATTTTTATAATTGGCATACTTGGCAGGATTATGAGCAAGGGAACCAAGAGAGATTTCTTCTAAAGTAGTACCGTTGTTTAAAAAATTAAAAGCAAAAAGGAAATTTAATAATAAAAAATTAAACTTCAATGATTTCCACATTTGCCCGTGGTACAATTATTCTTCTTTTATCTTCTAATTCTACTTCCACAACTCTTACGTAAGATTCTGTTTCAATCTTCTGTAATTCTACTGGTAGAGAAACTACCTTGCCAATCATTCCAAAATAAGGTTCACGGATGATTCTTACCGGAGTTCCAATTTCTAACCCTTGAGAATATTTAAAAGAATCTTCCATTTGTTTTTTGTTAAAACTATCTCGTTGGGTAACAATTATCTCCGGTCGAATTACACCTGCACGAATTTGGGTAGCACCGTTCATTGAGGCAATTTTCCTCTCTAAAGATTTCAATAAAGAAAAAGTTTTTTCTGCCATTTTCATTCGACCAAAACCTTCGGTAATTATTAAAGTCAAATTACAATTTTCTTGCCCGGTAATGGCAACACCAATATCGTAACCGAGAAAATTCTTTATTGTTTCGTCTTCAATTCCACCTACAACAATTCCTCTCACACCAACCTCTCTTGCTTTTTTTAACGCCTCTAAAGTTACCAAAGAGCCTCCAACTACAATTTCCCCTTTACAATTTTCGTCAATCTCTTTTTCCGTCAAAACATCCTCCGGTTTAGAAACTACTACTTTTAAAATTCCTCGTGTTTCTCCACCAATACCAAAAATCCCTTGCACTAAACTAGCATAAGTTTCAATTATTACACCTTCGTTTTGGATGATCTCTTTCACTATACCATCAATATAAGCACTAACTTGGACAGGCTGTGGTGGTTCACGGATAATAACTTGCCCAGTGATTTCTGAAATATTTTCAATCTTTCCTTTAACCGGACTTCTCACATAAGATTTAAAGAGACCAAAGAAACTTTTAGTATAGGCAATAACTTCATCCTTCTCAACTTCATCGCCTTCCTTCTTTATCATTACTTCCCTTATATCCTCTGGTGGAATATTTAGCAGACCAGCAACATTAACCGTTTGGACATTACCGGGAAGATAAGTTTTCGCAACAATATCCTCACCTTTAACTTCCTCACCAATTTTAACCAAAATCTCACCTGGTAAAGGAAGCCTTCTTTCCTTTCTAATTAAAGTAAAATCAGTTACTTTCAATCCAGGAATATATGCATGCGCCATATAATAAAAATAATAAAATTTCCTAAAAAGTCAATCTAAAAAGAAATATATAAAAAAATTAATATTTGTCAAGATTAAATTATAAAAGAGAAAAAAATTTGCATTCTATGCAAAAATTTTAAAGCAGAAAAATTTTCTAAGCCATTTATATTCCAAATACTTATCTAAAATTTGTAATAAAGATAGGGAACGTCTCTCCCATATCTTTTATATTCGTCTTAAATCCCATATTAATCCTTGTCTTATTAACTATTTTAGTAATAACTTTATAAGATGTATTAGTATTATTCTTATGAAGTATTTTATCAAAAGCCTTAATAAGTATTTTAGTATGGATTCTCATAAGTGTCTTAATGTTAGTTTACCCAAGTGTGCCAGGGGTAGTAATATAAGGAGAATGGGTTAATTTATATTAGATAATTTGGTCAATATAATTAAAGGTATTTTGAATCTGCTGTTGTAATTGTCCATAAAATCTCTGTTTCCAAGCATTTTTGGGAGAGGGGTTAGGTATAAAAATCACATCTATCTGTTTTTGAAATGTGGATATATTAAGATGACACTTAATAATCAAATCATTTTTGGTAGTATAAGATTGAATAATTTTATTTATATTAGGTTCAGGAGAACCAAAAAAACCATATAAATCTTGTGGATTTATTAATTCTTTAAACAAATTAGTCTGAAGAATGATTATAATATCAGGTTGGAAATAAATTATTTCATTTATAAAAAGACAAAAGCAAGCACAAAAGGAAGGCTTTGGTTTATTTCTAAAAGTTCTTTTCCAGAGATGTGTCCAATAAATTCTTTTTAAAAATTTATTAGGATTAGGTTGGGAAGGATTTGAAAAAACTCTATAAAAAGTGTGATAAATAAATTCAAATATATTACAAGGTGTTCCATAACTTCTTTGAGAGTTATATTTAGAAGATGTATTTTGAAGCCCATGTTGTAAATGTTCGGTTATAAATTCATTGACATTATTTGCTACTCTCTTTGTATATTTAGATTTGCCGGGAAAATTATAAGGACTTTCGGAAATTAGCATTATTTTCTTTTTATTATTAGTAACGATGGGAAATTGAAAAATTAAAGCAGGAACATTTGGGTTATAACAAGGATTATTGCAAGGACAAGTATTGGGATTATTTTGACATTGATTTAATAATTGAATAGTGTAATTACTTATCATACAATTTTAACTCCAAAATTACCCTTTATAACTTTACCAATAATTTTTGCTTCTTTTATTTTTCTTAAAATCTTGCTATCTTTTTCAACAATTAAAACTATGCCCATTCCCATATTAAAAACTTTATACATTTCCTCTTCGGGAATATTTCCATATTTTTGGATAATTTTAAATATCTTAGGAACTTCCCAAGTTTTTTTGTAAATTATGCAGGAAAGACCTTTTGGTAAAATCCTTTTTATGTTTTCATAAAATCCACCACCAGTAATATGGGCAATTCCTTTTATTTCTTTTAAATATGGAAAGATTTCGTTTAAATAACTTTTATGAGGAATTAATAATTCATCTCCCAGTGTTCTTTTTAAGCCTTTTATTTTTATATTAAATTTTTTAAATATTTTTCTAACTAACGAATAACCATTGGTATGAAGTCCGGAAGAGGGGAGACCTACAATTATGTCCTCTTCTTCTATTTTTCTGCCATCAATAATTTCTTCTTTTTCACAAACACCAATAATAAAACCAACTAAATCGTAGACACCTTTTGGATAGAAGTCAGGCATCTGGGCAAGTTCGCCGCCTACTAAGGCGATATTGTTATATTTACAAGCTCTTTTTATTCCAGTTATTACTTCTTTAACAACTTCTTCTTCAATCTTGCTAAAAGCAATGTAATCTAAGAAAAATAAGGGTTTGGCACCAATTGTTAGAATATCGTTGACACAGTGATTAACGATATCTTCACCAATTCCTTTATGTTTATTCATTTGGCAAGCAATCAAAATTTTCGTACCTACTCCATCAACACTAGCAACCAGGACTGGATTTTTATAACCTTTTAATTCAAAAAGGGAACCAAAAAGACCGATATCTGATAATACCAGAGGAGTTTTTGTTTCTTTAGCTTCCTTTTTTATAAATTTTTTGATAAGGGATAGTCTATCGATATCAACGCCAGCTTCTTTATATAACATCCGCAGTTATTTTCTTAGTTATTTCTTTTAGAAATTTGATAAGTTTATTATAATCCCAAGTATTTATCACATCTTCTTTTTCTAACCAAGCTCTGCGAGCGATGCCGACACCGAATCGCATCCATCCTAAATCTCTAACTGCGTGAGCATCGGTATTTATAGCAATTTTTATTCCAAGAGATTTAGCCTTTCTCAAATGCAATTCATCCAAATCTAATCTATCGGGATAGGCATTAAGTTCTAACACTTTATTATATTTTTGGGCATATTCTAAGACTTTTTCAATGTCGACTTCATATCCTTCTCTCTTAGAAATTAATCTTCCTTGAGGATGGGCAATGATATGAACATAAGGATTTTTAATTGCTTCAATTAATCTTTCAGTAACTTTCTTTTTAAATCCTTGATGGACAGCGGCGACAACCACATCACATTCTTTTAATATTTCATCAGAAAAGTCCAAGCCACCGTCGGGTAAAATATCCACTTCTATTCCCTTTAAAATTTTTATGTCTTTATATTTTTTAGAAAGTTTATCTATCTCTTCCCATTGTTTTTTTAATCTTTCTTCATCTAAACCATGGGCATATTTAGCAAATTTAGAATGATCGGTTATTGCGATATATTGATAGCCAATTTTTCGACAAGCATTAATCATTGTCTCTAAATCGTCTAAACCATCAGAGTAAGTCGTATGTATTTGAAAGTCGCCTTTGATATCTTTTAACTCAATTAATTTGGGCAATTCTCCCTTTTGGGCGGCTTCAATTTCACCTCGGTCTTCTCTTAATTCCGGTGGAATCCAAACTAGTCCAATAGCTTTGTATACCTCTTCTTCAGTTCTACCAGCAATCATTTTATCACCTTTAAAAACACCGTACTCTGAGATTTTTAACCCCTTATCTTTGGCAAGACTTCTTAGTTTAATATTGTGAGCTTTTGAACCAGTAAAATATTGGAGAGCCGCACCATAAGACTCTTCCGGAACAATTCTGATGTCTACTTGTCTTGCCTCTTTTCCTTCACCAATCATTACCGAAGCTTTTGTTTCTCCAGCAGCAAGAATTCGTGAAACTTTTGGATATCTAGTAAAATATTCAATTATTTCTTGTCTATCTTTATCATCACAAGTAACAAGAATATCAATATCGCCAATCGTTTCTTTCCATCTTCTTAGAGAACCAGAGGGGCAAACTTCTTTTACTTTCTTGTTTTTCTTTAAATAATCAACTACTTCTTCGGCAATATTAAGGGCAACATCAATTGGTATTCTTGCTTGCGATTGTTCGTAGAGTTCGATTCCTTTTTTAATATTTTCAACCTTTTTTTCACCCATTCTAAATAATTTTGCCAAAGAGCCGTTTTCAATTACCCTTTTTAAATCTTCTAAATTTTTTACACCAAGTTCTTTGTGTGCTAAAGCCAATGTTTTTGGACCAAGATTTTGGATTGATAGAAGTTCTAACAGCCCTTCAGGAATTCCTTCCAAGGCTTCTTCATATTTTTTCATTTTACCAGTTTCTAAATATTCTTTAATCTTTTTTTCAATTCCTTCACCGATTCCTGGAATAGAACGTAATTTTCCTTTTTTATAAAGTTCTTCAATATCTTCTGTTAATTCTTCTAATGCTCTTGCTGCTTTTCGGTAGGCAATAACTTTATATTGTAGTTCTCCTTTATATTCTAAAGCATCGGCAATCGTATTAAAAATTTTGGCTAACTCCTTATTTTTGTTCATAACATTCCCAATTATTATTAGGCAATCTAATTATTTTATAATACTTTTGATTACAAAAACATAGAAAAATAATCTTTCTTTCGCGGGTTTTAAAATCTTCAACAATTTCTTTATAGAGAATCTTTTCAATTAAATACTCTTTACCATCCATCAAAATCGCACGTGGTCTTTCTTCTCCTTTATAACCTGAATAGATTTTTACTTCATACATTACCGAAGGATAATGATCTTTTTGACAGCTTTTTTGTTTCGGGGAATGATAAAATAAATACCTGTTCTTATTTTCTCTTTATTCAATTTTTCTCCTAATGAATTAAAAATTGAATAGTCTTTTTCTGAATAAATTAAATCTTTTTTAAAATAAATTGTTTTAATATTTTCTTGAAAAACTGCTTCAAATTTATTTTCTTCAATCCCAATGGCTCTTTCCCGATAAGAATAGAACAAATTGGTTTTATTACCTAAAATAAAGAAGAAAGTTTGGAAATCAGGTACATAAACCATTGAACTTCCTTTTGTTTTGTTTATTGGCAATGAATCAATAAGATACCAACTATCTCCTTGGGTATACTGCCAGAATTGAGCTGTTCCTCCTTTGAGACAATAAATTTTACCATCTTTATAAGTCAAAGAAGTTCCATTTTTTGGTTTTTTCTTCTTTTTACTATTAGAAGGTGCTTCGGGAAGAGAAGATAATTGAGTGAAAGAATCAGTAAAAATATTATATTTATAAAAATCACCATATTTGCCCTTTAAAATATAAATATTATATCTACCATCATAGGCTAAACAACTTCCTTCGTCCATTGGTTTACCGCTTGGATTTATTGGAATATCTTTTCTTTTTATCCAAGTATCTCGTTCAATGTGATAAGAATATAAATTATTAGTTTTTGAACCATAAAGCAAATAGATAAAACTAGAATCTAATTTTTTTACATAAATCATATCACAACCGCTTTTCAATTTTGTTTCTTTTCCGGAAGGATATTTGAAGCCGTAAGGAATATCTTTTCTTCTTTCCCATTTTCTTTGAGAAATATTGTATCGCCAGAATTCTAAAGTATTGCCACCTTTGATGAGATAGATATAATTGGAATTATCACTTGCTAAAGCACATCCTTTTTTTATTCTTTTTTTCTTTTCTCCACCAGGAACAGTTTCTAATTTTTGCCAATTATCACTTAAAATATCGTAAAGAATAAAATTATTAGTGTTGCTACCAGTTATTGCGTAGATAAATCTCGGAGGCAAGTAGGTCATATCACTGCCGTCTTTTACAGGTTTATCAGCAATTAAATCTTTTCTTTTTTTCCATCCTGGCTCGGGAAGGCTATAAGTAAAAATTGTGTCATAATAGACAATTACTGGATTATGTTCATTTGTTATAAGCGAACAGATTACTGGATGAACACCAGGAGTTAAAGTAATATTTTCCAAAATCACCGTATCATAAATAGGATGGTAAATAGTAGAAGATAGGTGCCCACTTCGGCGGAAAGTATTCTCACCAATTTTAATTACTAAAATATAATCCCGAGAAAAGAAAGAATCGTTTCTGGTAATAACTTTTAAATTAAAAGGCACCTCGGCAAAAATTGTTTCCGGTGTAATTTTTTCAATATAAAAATAATAAGGAGTAAAAGTATCAATAAGATGGATAGTATCTCGGATTTTATTAGAAATCGTCCAAATATAAGGTCCAAAATAAGTAGTATCCCAAATAGTAGTGAAAGTCTGGTATTTCAAAAAATCTCCTTCTCTTCGCCAAACTTTCACTACCAAAGTATCATAAGGCTGAACTTCTAAGGGGTTTAAATTTAAGGCATAATAGTTCCAAAGATTACCTTGTTGAGAAGTTAGTTGGCAAGAATCGATTATAAACTTATTATTTCTTTTTAAATAAGCTTTCATATAAGCAATTGGCGATAATGGTTCATAGGGCAAAATATGAGCAACAACAAAAGTTACGGCATTTGGATAAATATCAAATATTAAATTAGATTCAGTTTTTCTAAAATTTTTAATTCGAAAACTTAAAGTTTCTTGAAAACGGGAGAATATTCCAATTGTTTCTCCAAGAACATCAGCAAAGAATTGATAACGAGCAAATCCGTTTCCTAGTCGAAAAATTTCGGCATAGATAGTATCCGAAGTGTTTTGAGTATATACTTTAATTGTTTCAATTTCTATTTCCGGTTCAATCCGCACAAAACCAATCATTAATTGGGAAAAAGCAAAAGAGAAAAAAGTTAAAAAAAATACTAAAATTTTTATCATCTTAAAATTATGATAAAAATTTTTTGAAAAGTCAATATTTAGAGATTTGTCAGGTTTATTTTACTTTATTAAATATTGATAAACTCGATATTTCTTATAAAGTTTTACTCCCCAAGTTTCAATTGGTCTAATTATTTCAATATTATCTTCTAAAATCCAGGATACCTCTCCCCATTCATAACCCAGTTGCTTGCCTCCCAAGAAAGTTTCGTAATAAAGCAAAGCATCAACGCCAGTTTTCCTAAATTTCTTTTTTACTCCTAACGCCCATAGTCGAGCACTTTTAATTTTTCTTTGATAATATAAAAATTTAAAAATCCCAAAAGGAAAAAGTTTGCCTTTTAAATGAATTAAAACTTCGTTATAATTGGGTAGGGCAATACTTATTCCGGCTGGTTCTCCATCTACTTCCACAATAGGAATTATTTCGCTTTTGGCAATCGGTTTCAATTTTTTCCCTAAATAATTAATCTCTTCATCCGTTAAAGGAGTGAAATCCCAATTTTCTTGCCAAGCATCATTATAAACTTCTTTTATTTTTTTTAATTCAATATCTAATCTTTTTAAATTTACTTTTCTTACAATAAACCTTTCTTTCTTTTTTAACTTTTCAATAAGATTAGCAATTTTTTGGGGAACAAATTGGTCTAAATTAATATAGTAAGCATATAAATCTTTTGCTTTTACCATTCCGTATCTTTCAGCAAATTCCAAATAATAAGGAGGGTTATAGGACATTTTAATTACCGGAGGAGTATCAAAACCTTCGTAAAGAAAAGCACATTCATCATTTAAAGCCGGATTAGCCGGCCCAACCATTGTTTCCATCCCTTTTGATTTTAACCATTCTTTAGCAGTATCAAATAAGGCACAAGCAACATCAAAATTATTAATTACTTCAAAAAATCCAAAGAAGCCAATGTTTTTTTTATGATGATTTACATAATTATAATCGATGATGCCGGCAATTCTTCCGACTACTTCATTTTTTAAATAGGCTAAAAAAAGTTCAATATCCGCGTGGGTAAAATAAGGATTTTTTTCTTTGGAGACCGTTTCTTTCACATCACTAATTAATGGTGGAACAAAATTTTTATCATTTTTATAAATTTTAAAAGGTAGTTTAACAAATAAATCTAGCTCCCTTTTATTTTTAACCTTTTCAACTTTTATCATTACCTCTCCTACAACAGGGATCTTAATTTTTTAAACACTTCTAAGGCAAAGTCAATATCCTCTTCCTTATGGGTAGCCATATAACTTGTTCTAATTAATGAACGATTAGGAGGAACTGCCGGAGGAATTACTGGATTGGTAAAAATTTTATTTTTAAAAAGATTCTGCCAAAATTTTAATGTTTTTATATCTTCCCCAATAATTATTGGAATAATTGGAGTTACACTATTACCAGTGTCGTAGTCTAATTCCTTTAAACCTTTTCTCATTTTTTCAGTGATTTTCCATAAGTTTTTTCTTCTTTCAGGTTCAGTTTGTATGATTTCTAGTACTTTTAAAGCTGCTCCTAAAGAAGCCGGAGGTAGACTAGCAGAAAAAATTAGTGAGCGGGCATTATGACGAATGTAGGTAATTACCTTTTTTTCACCAACTACAAAACCGCCGATGGTTGCAAAGGATTTGGAAAAGGTACCCATAATTAAATCCACTTTATCCTCTAATCCGAAGTGTTCTGCAGTGCCACGTCCATTCTCTCCTAATACACCAACCGCGTGGGCTTCATCTAAAAGGACACGGGCGCCGTATTTTTCTTTCAATCTGATAATTTCTGGCAAATCGCATAAATCTCCTTCCATACTAAAAACTCCATCAACAACAATAAGTTTGCCCGAGTTTTTAGGAAGAGATTTTAAAATTCTTTCCAAACTTGCCATATTATTATGGGGAAACCTCTTTACATTTCCAAAGGATAATTTACAGCCATCAATAATAGAAGCGTGGTCAAGTTTATCGGTAATTACGTAATCATTTTTACCTACTAAAGAAGAAATGATTCCTAAGTTAGTTTGATAACCGGTAGAAAAAACAATACAGTCATCTTTCTTAAAAAATTTTGCTAACTTTTCTTCCAATTCTAAATGTAAATCTAAAGTACCGTTAAGGAATCGGGAGCCGGTGCAACCTGTGCCGTATTTTTTAACAGCCTCAATAGCTGCCTCTTTCACTCTCGGATCATTGGTTAATCCTAAATAGTTATTAGAACCTAACATTAAATACTTTTCTCCCTTAATTGTTACCCAATTGCTCGCTTCGGATTCAATAGGTTTAAAATAAGGATAATATCCGCGATTAATCGCTTCTTCTACTTTTTTATAATAAGTTTCACATTTATCAAATAGATCCATAGTTAATAGGCTCGGGCATAATAAATTATTAATTTAGTTTTTTTGCCACAAGATATGCATTTGCCTTCTTTTTTTTCATCCAAAGGAATACAGCGGGGTGTTGTTTTTGTTTCTTCTTTTATTTTTTCTTCGCATTCTCTTTTACCACACCAAAATATTTTTGCCATTCCCTTCTTTTCTAATATTTCTTCTTTCATTTTTGTTAACTCGTCATAGAAAAAGATTCTTTCTTTAAGAAAATTTTCTGCTTTTAAATAAAGATTTTTCTGAAGGTGATCTAAGATATTTTTTAAATTCTCTTTTAAATTTGACCACTTTATATTTTCCCTAATTTGATAATCTCGGCTGACTATTCTCATCTCTTCTTTTTCTAATTCCTTTTGACCGATTTCTATCCGTAAAGGAACACCTTTTAATTCCCATTCGTTAAATTTCCAACCAGGAGTATATTCTTTTCGGTCATCAAAATAGACCCTAAAATCCTTTTTTAGTTCTTCTTTTAAGGCTTCACATTTTTTTAGGATTTTTTCGTCATCTTTACCATAAAGAATAGGAATAATGACAATTTGGATTGGGGCAATGTTAGGAGGTAGAATAAGACCATTATCATCGCCGTGGATCATAATGAGTGCTCCAATTAATCTTGTGGAAACACCCCAAGAAGAACCCCAAGGATATTTTTCTTTATTATCCCTATCCAAAAATTTGATATTAAAAGCTTTAGAAAAATTTTGTCCCAAATTATGGGTAGTTCCTGATTGCAAAGCCTGGCCATCGGGCATTAATGCTTCAATTGTGTAGGTTCTGATTGCTCCAGCAAATCTTTCTGAGGGGGGTTTAAGGCCAGAAATGACCGGTAAAGCGAGTTCTTCTCTTAAAAATTCAATATAAATATTTAAAATTAATTTTGCCTCTCTCTCGGCTTCTTCAAAGGTCTGATGTAAAGTGTGTCCTTCCTGCCAAAGGAATTCAGTGGTTCTTAAAAATAACCGAGTAGTTTTTTCCCAACGGACAATATTACACCATTGATTGATTAAAATAGGTAAATCCCGATAAGATTTTACCCATTTAGCATACATACTACAAATTATCGCTTCCGATGTTGGTCTCACTGCTAATCTTTCTGATAAATCCTCTTCACCACCTTTTGTGACCCAAGCCACTTGAGGAGCAAATCCTTTCACATGTTCCGCTTCTTTTTTTAAAAAACTTTCTGGAATAAAAACAGGAAAATAAGCATTCTGGTGACCGGTTTCTTTAAATCTTTTATCCAAGGCCTTTTGAATATTTTCCCATAAACTGTAACCGTAAGGTCTTATTACCATACAACCTTTTATTGGTGCATAATCGGCTAATTCGGCTTTTAAAATTACCTGCGTATACCATTCGGAGAAGTTTTCGCTTTTCTTAACCAATTCTTTCATATTTTAAAAGATACGTAAAATTTTTAAATTGTCAATAAGAAGAAGAATAAAAAGAAAAAAGAGATAATAACTAAAGTAATAAAACCTTTTTTTAATTACTAAATATTTTAAAAAGTAGAGGGCGAAGAGCCCAAAAATAAAAGAAGAGAGAAATCCTAAGAAACAAGAAAGAGAAAGAAAAAGGGAAGGATTCTTATAAAATTCCAAAACATTGGCACCAATAATTGTTGGCAGTCCTAAGAGAAAAGAGAAATAAAATCCTTCTTCTTTTCTTATTCCTAAGTACAGGGCACCAGCGATTGTTGAGCCCGAACGGGAAATTCCCGGAAAAATTCCCAAAATTTGGAAAATACCAATAATCAATGATTGAAAATAATTAATCGAAAAAAACTTTTCTCTGGCATATTTGGTAAAATATATCAAAAAACCGCTTATTAAAAAGAAATAGGGGAGAGAATCAAAATTAGAAAAGGTTTTTTCAATAATATTTTTGAAAAACAAACCAATTAAAACAATAGGAATTAAGGCAATAATAATTTTTAATAAAAGAAAGTAATTTTTATTTTTGATCTCTCTTTTAATGAGAGAAAGAAGGAAAAAGATTAATGAAAGAGTTGTTCCCAAATGAAGACAAAGAAGGAGAGAAATATTGGGATTCAATTTTAAAATTCTTTGGAATATTAATAAATGACCGGAACTAGAGATTGGCAAAAATTCCGTCACCCCCTGCAAGGCGCCTAAGAAAATTACTTTTAAAATTTCCATTTAAAAATAATAAGTATAACCAAAATAAATTCTTGCGTCAAAGAGATTTGCTTTGATTGGTAAAGCAAAGGTTAGATAAAAAATACCATTTTTTGTGAAGAATTCCGAGCCTAAACCGTAACTCGTTAAAGAAATCGGTTTTTTATTTTTCCCATATCCGTAATCAATAAAAAGATAAGGGAAAAAGAGATTTTTATATAGATATTTCAGGTGATTGCGAAACACTAATAAAAAAGGAGAGAGATATTTATTTTCGGGAAAAGCCCGGACATTATTTTTTCCACTTATTGAAAATTTTTCGTAATCATAAATTGTATCCTTTAAGAAAATATTGCCTAAGAAAAATTCGGAATGGAGAAGAAAATTTTCTTTTAAAAAGGAGAAGAGAAATTCTAATTTCATTTCGGTTTTTAATTTTAGGTTATTTGATCGGTTGGCAATTTTTCTTTCGCCGGCCAATGTTTTCAAGGAGAGATAAAATCCTCGCTGGTAATTACTAATTTTATTATTAAAAATTAATTCCTGACCAATGGAAAAAGTTTGTGACGAGGGATAGGGTAATAAACGGGAGTTATTAAATTCCTTCTGAAAGATAAAATTTAGTGTGAACTCATCAATTTTTGTTGGCAAATAAAAGTTAAAATCTAAATTAAAAACAGAGTAAGCGGTATCAAAGTTTTTAAAATAAGTAGAAAATAAAATTTTTTTAAATACAAAAAGGTAAGGCTGTTGACAAGAAAAGAAATAAAAATTTTTATTCTGCTCTTTTTCTATTGCTAAATTAAATTCTTCTAAATTATTTAAAAAATTAAAAATTCTTAAACTTAAATTTAAGAAAAAAATTTTTTCATTAGGAAGATAAGAAAAAAGAAAGAAAAAATTGTTTTTCCTTGGATTAGAAAAGGAAAAGGTTAAAGAGTATTTTTTTTCCTCGTTGAGAATAAGAAAATAATTATCAATATCAAGATTAAGATTTCTTTTAATATTTTTTTTCATCTTTTCAATTAAACTTTTTTGGAAATAGAAGGGTTTAACAAATCTTGCTCCTTTTTTTAAAAGTCTCTCATTGAAAATAATTTCACCTTCCAAAGAAAGATTATCAATTTTTACCATTTCTCCTTCCTCAATAATTATTGTAAAATTTACTTTTTTCCCTTCTAACTCAAAATCTTTCAAATCAATCTTTACAAAAGGAAAACCAATTTCCCAATAAAAATCAGCAATCTTTTTAATAATTTTATTTAAATTATTTTGAGAATAATAATAATCTTTTTCTTTAATTAATTTCTCTAAAGTATCAGGTTTAATGAATTTAGATTGAATGTTAATTTTTCCCAGTTGATATCTTTCGTTCTCTTCAATAAAATAAAAGAGAGTTAAAAAGTTCTTCTCTTTTTTCATTGCGATATTTACTTTTACATCAAAAAAACCCTCTTTTAAGTAAAAGTCAATAATTTTTTTTCTAAGTTCAAAAATTTCTTCTTGGTTTTGAGGCAGTGAAAAAATGATTTTCGGTTTTATTTTTTTCCAACCTTTAATTTCTACTTTATTAATTTTTAATTCTTGAGAAAAAAGAGAGATAAAAAAGAGAAGAGTTATTTTTGGAAAAGATAGGCTCGCCAATTTTCGGGAATTTCTGGCAGGGAGTTTAACAAAAAGGTAATATAATTTGGCGCCTTTGGTTTTTTCAAAAGTTTTAAATTGGTTTCACTTAATCTTTTATTTCCTTTAAGAGTATTACACTCCACACAGGCACAGACTAAATTTTCCCATTCATCTTTTCCGCCAAAGGCCTTAGGTATTATGTGATCAGTGGTTAAAGGGACATTCTTTCTTCCACAATATTGACAGGTGTAATTATCTCTTTTTAAAATATTTTTCCTTGTTAAAGGAATTTCTCTTCTTTTTACTTTTACATAATAAGAAAGGCGAATAACGCTAGGCATTACTAAACTGGTGCTTGGCGTTCTGATTTTTTTGCCATCTTCTGCTTCAATCAACTCTGCCTTCTTTAAAAACAATAATTTCAATGCTTTCTTTAATTTACAGATTGTTAATGGCTCGTAATTGGCATTTAAAAGCAAAATCTTTTTCTCAAACATTATTCTTCAATTTTAATTCCTTGGAACCAAAGTTCTTCTTTTATTTTATCCATTATTATCTTAATTCTTTTGATTTCGTTTCTCGTATATTCAAAATAAGGGCTATCTTCTTTCACTTTATTATAATTATTAATTGCTTCTTTATATAAATAATAAGCATCTTTTAACTGTTTATTTTTCTGTGCCTCTTCGGCTCTTCTTCTTTTAATATCGCCGGCAATAACAAAAGCCACATCTAAATTAGGAGAGATTGCTAATGCCTTTCTTAATTCTTCCTCGGCTTTAGAGTAATTGCCCGTTTGTTGATAATAATCAGCCAGATGAATATGGGGCATCGGATCGTTAGGCGACAAATTTAATGCTCTATTAAACATCTCTAAAGCATTTTTATATTTCTTTTGCTTTAAATAGACATCACCAATTTTCAAAATTATTGCTACATTATTGGGATTTTTGGAAAGGATATAATTATATTCATTTATTGCTTTATCATATTCATTCAATTCAAACAATATATCACCATATTTTTCTCTCAAAGATAATTCTTCAGAATAACGGATAAGACATTTTTCAAACATACTTTTTGCCTCTTTAAACCTTTTTCTTCTGGTTAAAAACTCACCATATTTATAAAAAATATCAAGTCTTTCCGGACAACGAGTAATCAAAAGAGAATATAAAGAATCTGCCTTCCTATCTTGATTGGTTTTTATATAAATCTCAGCCAAACCTAAATATAATTCCACATTAGTGGTATCAAGATTGATCCCTTTCATATATAAACTTTCCGCTTTATTTAAATTATTCAAAGAAAGATATAAATCCCCTAAAGCCTCATAACCTTTGCTATTTTTGTTGTCAATCTTTAATGCTTTTAAATAATATTCTTCTGCTTTAGAAGCATCTCTCAGTTTTCGGTAGGTATTACCAATTGCGATATAAACTTCGTAATAATTAGAGTCATAACTTAAAGCAGTATTAAAATTTTCTAAGGCTTTTTCCCATTCACTTTGTTTATAATATTCCGCACCAATACTATAATATTTTTCTGCTTCTTTTCTTCTCTCTAAAAGTTCCTCTTCGGTATATTTTTTAACAGTGGTAGTTGGTGCACAGCTCAAAATAAAGAATAGAATAAAAAGCACATTAGATATTTTTTTCATTTTTTCTCCTTTTATTCTCATTTTATTATATGGAGCCGACGGGATTCGAACCCGTGACCTTTTGACTGCCAGTCAAACGCGCTCCCACTGCGCCACGGCCCCATTATTAAATAAATTTAACTAAAATTTTTTAAAAAATCAATAAAAGTTAAATTAAAGCCGTTTTTAGGATTTTTAAAATAACTTCATCATAAGAGATACCGGCACATTCTGCTTCTTTTGGTAGGTCAGAAAGTTCGGTAAGTCCCGGTAAAGTATTTATTTCTAAGAAATAGGGTTTTTGGTTATTCTTTACTACCAAATCAATTCGGGAATAACCTTTGGCACCAATAATTTTATGGGCTTTTAATGAAAGTTCTTGGATTTTTAAACTTGTTTTTTTGTCCAATCTTGCCGGTACGATAAATTCGGTTTCTCCTTTGGTATATTTTGCCTTATAAGAATAAAATCTTTCTTTCTTAGGAACCAGTTCTAAAATTGGTAAAGGTTTATCATCAAGAATTCCACAAGTGGCAATCATCCCTTCAATATACTCTTCAAAGAATATATCACCAAATTCTCTTCTTAAAATTTTTGTTCTTTGTATTAATTTCTTTTTGTTGTCAATAATTTCTACTCCGACACTCGAGCCTTCGTATCTTGGTTTAACGACAATAGGAAAACCTAATTTTTTTTCGGCTAAAGTTACTTT
Source organism: candidate division WOR-3 bacterium (assembly GCA_039801725.1). NCBI lineage: Bacteria > Pseudomonadati > Caldifarciminota > Caldifarciminota bacterium. The sequence goes on from JBDRVE010000003.1 coordinate 67,749, forward strand.
CTCTACCAAATCTTCGTTTCTATTTAGAGTAACAAATTTGGGCGTAGGGATTTTTCCATATTGAAATAGAATTTTTGTTAGTATTTTATCCATTCCCAAAGCCGAAGCCAAAACACCAGAGCCAGTATAAGGAATTCCGAGTAATTCTAAAAAACCCTGAATTGTGCCGTCTTCACCGGGTTTACCATGGAGGGCAATAAAGGCAATATCGATTTTCGCTTCGGTTATCTGTTTATGAAAATTTCGGCCAATATCAATAAGTTCATATTTTAAACCAATTCTTGCTAATGCCTTAGCAACATTCTTAGCAGTTAAAAGCGAAATCTCCCTTTCTTTTGACCAACCACCGCAGATAATTCCGATCTTTTTATTTTTTAAATATTGAATTAACTTTTTATTGTTCAAAATGGATTATTGTGCAGGTAAGGGTTCTTTCTACTCCGGAAATGGTTTGGATTTTTTCAATCACGATTCGACCCAAAGTATTAAAATCAGGAGCCTTAATTGTTGCGATGATATCAAAAGGTCCGGCAATTGCGTCCACATGGGTAATTTCTTTAATTTTTGATAATTCTTCATACACATAACGAGCCTTACCTGCTTGGACATTAATTAAAATATATGCCTCTGCCATTTTTAACTCCTTTTTAAAAAATTAATCCAGTAATATCCTCTTTGCCAATTGCTACACAAGTTATTGTTTCGTCAACACCATCAATTGTTCTAATCTTTTCGTCCACGATTACGGCAATAGTTTCAATTTCTGTTGCTTGGATTATTGCAATAATATCGTAAGGACCCAGAACCATTTCTGCATATTGGACATTAGGAATTTGGAGTAATTTATTTAAAACCTCTTTTGTTTTTCCGGGTAGACAATTAATTAAAATAAAAGCTGTTCTTTTCATTTTTTTCTAGTTAAGTTTAATTTTTAATTAAATTTAAATTTAAATTTTTTACCAAATACCTGTTTTTAAATATTCATCAATTGCTCGGGCTGCCACTTTACCAGCTCCCATTGCTAAGATTACGGTTGCCGCACCAGTAGCAATATCGCCGCCGGCAAAAACCCCTTTTTTAGTGGTTTTACCAGTGTTTTCGTCAACAATAATATTTCCGTGTTTACCAACTTCAATTCCTTTGGTTGTTTGCGGAATTAAGGGATTAGGACTTTGACCAATAGCAACAACGACGGTATCAACTGGTATTTTGAAGTTAGAATCGGGGATAGGTATTGGTCTTCTTCTTCCACTATGATCCGGTTCACCAAGTTCCATTTTGATACATTCCATTTCTTTTACCCGACCATTTTCATCGGCATAATATCTTACCGGTAATGTCAAAAAATGGAAAATAACCCCTTCTTCTTCGGCTCTTTCAATCTCTTCGATACGGGCGGGCATTTCTGCTTTGCTTCTTCGGTAAATAATCATTGATTTTTCTGCACCTAATCGTAAAGCGGTTCTTGCGGCATCCATCGCAACATTTCCACCACCAATCACTGCTACATTTTTACCTCTAACAATTGGTGTATCATATTCGGGAAAGAGATAGGCTTTCATTAAATTAACCCGAATAAGATACTCATTTGCCGAATAAATACCCGTATAATTTTCGCCAGGGATATTCATAAACCAAGGTAAACCCGCACCCGTGCCAATAAAAACTGCATCAAATTCTTCTAATAGTTCATCAACGGTTTTGGTTTTACCAACGACAAAATTACAAACAATTTTTACTCCTAAGGCTTTTACATAATTCACTTCTCTTTCAACAATCTTTTTAGGAAGACGAAATTCGGGAATTCCGTAAACCAAAACACCACCTGGTTTATGAAGAGCCTCAAAAATAACAACTTCGTGTCCCATTTTTGCTAATTCTGAGGCACAAGTTAAACCTGCCGGTCCACTACCAACAACTGCCACTTTTTTCCCGGTTTTCTTTTCAATTTTTGGAATCTCCATTAATCCTTGCTCTGCTTCCCAATCGGCAGCAAACCTTTCTAATCGACCAATACCCACTGGTTCATGTTTTTTCCCAAGAACACATTCCTTTTCGCACTGGTCTTCTTGAGGACAAACGCGACCACAGATTGCCGGTAAACTATTTTTATCCTTTAAAATTCTAATTGCCTCTTTAAAATTGCCTTCTTTAATTTTGGCAATAAAACCCGGAATATCAATCTCTACCGGACAACCTTTTACACAGGGCGGTTTTTTACATTGGAGACATCTTTTTGCTTCAGTGATTGCTTCTTCTGGTGTATATCCCAAAGGAACTTCGTTAAAATTTTTAATTCGCTCTTTTGGTGGTTGTTCCCGCATTGGAGTTTTTTTCGGACTTACTGCCATTTTTCCTCCTTTAATATCCACCCATTTTATTGGATACCCATTTTCTCTTTAAATAATTTCAGAGAAATTTTTTCTTCTTCTAAATAGGTTTTTAATCGTGCCATTAATAAATCGTAATTTACCAAATGACCATCAAATTCTGGTCCATCCACACAGGCAAATTTTGTCTCGCCACCAATCTCAACTCGGCAGATCCCACACATTCCAGTGCCATCAAGCATCATCGCGTTTAAAGAAACAATCGTTTTAATATTATAATTTTTTGTTAACTCGGAAACCGCCTTCATCATAATTACCGGTCCAACGGCAATTACTCGGTCAATTTTCTTTCCAGTATCCAAAATCTTTTTTAAGGCATCGGTCACCAAACCTTTCATTCCATAGGTTCCATCATCAGTAGTGATACATAACTCATCGGAAACTTCTTTCATTTCCTTTTCCATTATTACCAATTCTTTGGTTCGGGCACCGATAATTGAGATCACATAATTACCAACTTTCTTTAATGCCCGAGCAACTGGATAGATTTCCGGAGTTCCCACGCCACCGCCAATACAACAGACAGTACCAAATTTTTCAATTTCTGATGGTCTTCCCAAGGGTCCTACGAAATCTAAAATATCGTCTCCTTCTTTAAGAAGACCTAACTGATAGGTAGTTTTGCCTACTTCCTGAAAGACAATCGTGACCGTTCCTTTTTCTCGGTCAAAATCACCAATAGTTAATGGGATTCTTTCACCTTTTTCATCTATTCGGATAATAACAAATTGTCCGGGTTGGGCTTTTTTTGCTATCTCCGGAACTTCAACAATAAACTTCTTTATATTAGGAGCCAAAATCTCTTTTTTAAGAATTTTTGCCATTTTATTTATACCCAGCCACGAAGTTTCATTGCCTCAACAACTCTGGAAACGGCTACTAAGTAGGCTGCTATTCTTGTGTTAACTTTTTTCTTCTCATACATTTCTACAACACTCCAGAAGGCTTTGGTCATTTTTTGGTCAAGTCTTTGGTGAACTTCTTCTAAGGTCCAGTAATAACCAGTAATATTTTGAACCCATTCAAAATAAGAAACAGTAACACCACCAGCATTGCATAGAAAATCGGGAATCACAAATATTCCTTTGCTGTGTAAGATTTCGTCGGCTTCCGGCGTAGTAGGTCCATTAGCGGCTTCAGCAACAATTTTTGCTTTAATTCTTGGAGCATTATCCTTCGTAATCACATTTTCTAATGCTGCTGGCCAAAGTAAAGTCACATTAAGTTCCAAAAGTTCTTCATTAGTTATTTTATCTGCTTTTGGGTAGCCAACAACAGTTCCATTTTTATTTTTGAACTCTAACACATCATAAGGGTCAAGTCCATTTTTATTATAAATTCCACCTTGCGAATCAGAAACAGCAACGATTTTTGTGCCCAAGATTTCTTTGGAAAGGATAGCAGCAAAAGAGCCAGCATTACCATAGCCTTGCACGGCAGTTGGCGCATCTTTTAGGTCAATTTTTAAGTATTTTGCTGCTTCTCTGACAGTATAAATTCCACCACGAGCAGTAGCATCATTTCTTCCTAAAGAACCACCAAGGGGGACTGGTTTACCGGTAATCACACCCGGACAATAATAACCACGAAGTTTAGAAAATTCATCCATCATCCAAGCCATAATCTGGGGGTCGGTATATACATCCGGTGCTGGAATATCTTTTTCTGGACCAATAAATTCACCTAAAGCCCTAATATATCCCCTTGCCAATTGCTCTTTTTCCCTTAAAGACATCTCTTTCGGATTACAAACAACACCACCTTTACCACCACCATAAGGAAGGTCTAACAAAGCAGTTTTCCAAGTCATCCAAGCAGCCAAAGCCCTTACCGTATCAAGCGTCTCTTCTGGATGGAATCTAATGCCACCTTTACAAGGTCCTTTTGCATCATTATATTGGACTCGGAAGCCTTTAAACACTTTCACTTCACCGTTATCCATTCTAACGGGAATTAAAACCGTCATTTCCCGCATTGGCTCTCTTAAAATCTGATGGGTTGCCTTGTCAAGTTTTAAAATTTCTGCTGCTTGGTCAAGTTGTTTTTGGGCGATTTCAAAGGGGTTTAATTTTTCTGCCATTATTCCTCCTTTTAATTTTAAAATTTAAATTTTTAACTTAAATTATACTATTTTAAAAATAAAAATCAAATAGATAGACTTTGCTAAAAACCAATTATTTTATTATAATAACTTATGAAAAAGATTATAAAATATTTCAAGGAAGAATTTGGAATAGAGGAAGAGGTTTTTAAAGATTATGAGTTTTATGAATATAAAAATAGTATCTATTTAATGACCAAAGAAGCAAAAGATTTTAACTGTGAAAAGATAATAAGAAAAGGGATAAGAATAGCGCGATTGGTAAGAAACGGAATAAAACCAACAATTGATGGTATTCAGATTTTTGGTCGTTATGCGAAAAAGAACATTATCTATCTAACCGAAGAAGATTTAAAAAAAGTTCTTTTGGGACAAGACCTTCATTTGGAATTAGATATACCCAATGGTTATAAGATATTATTCTACAAAAATTATCCGATTGGTGTTGGTTATTATCGGAATAAGAAGTTGAAAAACCAGATACCTCGTTCAAGAAGGATAAATTTAACAGACATCTCAATTTCCTTGAAAAAATAGATATTTTAGGTTAAAATCCTAAATGGGTAAAATTTTAAAATTATTGCTCTCAATTTTGATTTGCCAAGTTGCAGGAATTTTAGGTTCAATCTTTACTACTCCTGCCATTCCTACTTGGTATCTCCAACTTAATAAACCGCCTTTTACTCCACCAAATTGGCTATTTGCTCCGGCTTGGACGACACTTTTCTTACTAATGGGAATATCTTTATATTTAGTATGGAATCAAGGTTGGGAGAATAAACAAGTAAAAAAGGCTATTCTTATTTTTGCTATTCAACTAATATTAAATATCCTCTGGTCATTTATCTTCTTCACCTTAAAATCCTTGCTTTTTGCCTTTATTGAGATAATTATTCTTTGGATAGCGATATTATTAACAATTATTAATTTTCAAAAGGTTTCCAAGCCATCTGCCTATCTTCTATTACCTTATCTTCTCTGGGTTAGTTTTGCTTCGGTATTAAACTTCTCACTACTAACTCTTAATTCATAAGCAGAGTTTTTTGTCGCTGGTTAAAATATCGTTACTAATCAATCCCAAAATATAAATATACTATTAAATCTTAATCTCTAATTAAAACACTAATCTTTTCATTCTTGAAAACTGAAATGAAAAAATTATTAATTTCTTCGTTGTTATTAGATATTCTCATCTTTTTCTTTACCATCTTTTTATTAGTGATAAATATTAAATAGTATAATATCTCCTATACAGCCCCCTTTTCAATAGAAAGTAAAATCCCCTTGTCTGATTAATCTGGTTTTTAGATTATATTTAAAAGGAGATTTATCTATCTATTAATTCGTTAAGCACCTCCGCTTTAAGTTTCTTCTTAATAATAGTCTTAATAATTTTAAATAGGTATCTTTTGCCATAATTATTTCCCTTTATATCTTCCATATATATAATACGGAAAAACACCCCAAAAGGTTACCACTTTTTTTATATTATTCTTTTTGAAAAAGATTAAAGGAGTAGTTCATAATTTGACTTTTAGATAAATTTTATTAAAATAAATTAACTTCCCCGGTAGCTCAACAGGTAGAGCATCCGGCTGTTAACCGGAGGGTTGCAGGTTCGAGTCCTGCCCGGGGAGTTAATAAAATAATATTTAATTTTTATAGTAAATGAACCGATTGGAGGCATAAATGAAAAAAGAAAAAGATTTAAATTTCGAAGATAAACTCTGGAAAGGAGCAGATAAGTTAAGAAAAAAAATTGAGGTCCATGAATATAAATATGTAGTTTTAGGACTTATATTTTTAAGATACCTTTTCTTTGCCTTTGAGG